>JAEWRS010000286.1 GCA_023398855.1 Bacillota bacterium | reverse complement strand
ATGTAGGTAGACCGGTTGATGGAACGGAACAATCCCCAGAACCGGTCGGGTATTTCACTCATCAATATCATTGTTTCGTCTCATCTCCTGTGTTTCTGTTTTCCCATTTCGACCATGAGATAAAAGCCTTATTTTGTAAAAGCAGACAAAAAGAAACGGCTATCATCAGTTCGACAGCCGATTGATCTTCGTCTTCACGGCTATTATAGCAAAAATACCAATTTCTTACAATAAAATTATAGGATAACGTATTTCAGGACCAGTCATTGGTACCGGATTTCATTCAACCGTCAGCTTCTATTTCTCTCATTGCCCGGCAACACTCTATATGGTATCATAGAGATGAATGATAAACGATACTTGTTAAGGAGAATCTCTGAATATGAAATTTAACAATCCAACCTTTCTTAAATGGTTTAAATCAATTCTGGTGGTGGTTGCGGCAATATTATTGTTGTGTTCCATTCTGTGCGGGTACATGCTCATTCTGCTCCGGAATAACGCCATCCAGATGAGCAGCAATTTAACCCAGTATATTCAGACAAATATTGATTCCCGCCTGCTTGAACTGTACAAATACTCTTCCAATCTGGAGCTTCATCCTGCCAATATTTATCTTAAGAAATTAAAAAAGGCACCGGAAACCATTGACCCAAAAGTCTATCAGTTCAGCGATCAGATGTCAAACTTTAAATATTCCAGTAAATTAATCCATAAGATATACATTTATTATCCCAATATCCAGAAAATCGTGGGTAACTTAGGATACTATGATACAAGTTCCTATTATGCCCTGGATAATAACCTTTTGTTAAATGGCTATGAGCAATGGCTGGATACTCTTACAACGGAATCTGACGGCGACTTTGCTTATCTGAAATCTGACAGCAGGAACCAGTTTTGTTATATCCGGAAGATAAAAAATTCGGACGAGCTTGCGGGTTACCTTATTTTTGAATTAAATACGGATGAACTGTTAAATTCCACCCTTATGATGGAAAGAACCGGGGACCCTCATTCATCACTTGGTATTTTACTGGCAGGCCAGCTGATTGCTTACACAGGAAACAGTGACGAGCTGACCCGGCTTGCCACATTGCTGCCTGACACCCTGGAGGCTCCCGCTATTATGGAAGAATCGTCTGCCCTGCTGTATGCCAGACCCTCAAGTCTGAAGAATTTATGCTATTTAAATGTTTATTTCCATAAGAATAATTTACAGCCGGTTTATATTACCCTTGGAATCTGCATTCTGGGAATTATTGCCTGTGGAATATCAGGTATCCTTGCTTCTGCACATATCAGCCGCAAGAATATCACACCCCTCATCAATCTTCTGGATAAAATCGGAGGCACTCCGGATAAAGAAAATGATGAATATGAGACCATTCACAAACGCTTTGATCAGTTAATTAAAGACCATTGGGAGAACACCGAAAAAGTGCTGGAGCAGCAGTCCCTGATAAGCAATTTCTTCTTAAAAGCCGTGTTATATGGGGATATGCAAAGCGAATACGCCATCTTTAATGTTGCCAAGAGATGCAATGTTATATTTGAAAACCCACGCTATTTAATTGCCATTGCCGAACCAGTTTCCCACAGTACCAAAACAAATGAGGACCTGCTTGTTACAATTAACAAATATTGTGAAACACACCAATATGATGTAATATCCTCGTTTCATGAAGGAAACCTGGTGATTCTTTTTAATATTGAGGAAACAGTTACACAAAATATGATTTCAATGTTTTTAAAAGAGATGAAGGCAGATGTGTTTGGAGATGACAGATGGGTTATTGCTCTTGGTTTAGACTACGACGGTCTTGTCAATATACAATATAGCTATGCCCAGGCTGTAACGGCCCTGCATTATTCTACCAGGCAGGAATCCTCTGTCATCTGCTATAACAATTATATGGAAACTATTACATCTCCAGGCTTATCCTATATTGAAGTATTTGAAAACTTCTCAAAAAATATGATTCAGAATGATTATAGGAATGCCCTGGTGCTGGTGCCCTCTGTTTTTGACAATTATCTTTCCCAGGAGGATTCCTCAGAAGTTACAAAAGTTAAATTCAGATCCATACAAAACCTGCTGCTAAATGCTAAGCAAAAGACCAAACAAGACATTCAGACATCTGGTACCTGCATTCATACGGCCCAGATCCTGTCCTGCGCCTCCCCGGCTCAGTTAAGGGAGTATACGCAGAGTATTTTAAAAGAACTGTCAACTCCTTTGCAGATTACAAAAAACAGCACGTCCAACATTGCTGAACGTGCCAAAAATATTATCCAAAGAGATTTTGCCGATTCAATGCTTGGTCTTTACCGGATTTCGGCAGAATTAAATATCAGTGATTCCTACCTTTCCACTACTTTTAAGACCGCCTATGGGATCGGTGTGGTACAGTACATCAATTCCCTGAGAATTGAACAAGCCAAAAAGCTAATCTGCAACACAAATTTAAGTATCAGGGAAATCGCATCAGCCGTAGGCTTTTCCAGTGATGCCTCCTTTATCCGGGTATTCAAGCGCTATGAACTGCAGACGCCCAATACCTTGAGAAAGAACCAGAAATAATTATTTATGTTTTATACTATGACAGCCTTTTAACGATTTCCTGATTTATTTTCCTGCGCAGACGTAACAGGTAATTGCTGCTGGCGGGATATGACTTGAATGTCATTTTTTTCTTCTCACCTTCCATGATCAAAGACTCCACTGTTTCCCGGTCTGACAGGCTTTCCAGGAGTTCTAATGCCCGCAGATCATAAAAGGCTTCCATCTGCACCTGGTTTCTGATGGAAGAAACCACACTTCCGTCCTCTCCGGGATATACCAGATAAGGATCTCCGGAAGGAAATGCATAGCCTGCATGGGTTTCCACATAAGGATCAATCTGCCGGAGAGAAAACGCAGAATTATAAAAATTATATCCCCAATGCAGGAATCCTTTGATGCGGTACAAATACATCAGAACTCCCATGATCCGGTTCCGTGCACTTGGCATCGCATAAAAGCGGTTAGGAACATCCACGCATTGGACACAGCAGTAATATACCCACAGATCTTCTACACCATGGTCAATAAACGGCTGAATATGGTCATTCGCCGGAATCGGGTGCTCTACAATGCCCTGCTTAAAGAATTCGTAGCTGCTGAGCGCATCCACAATCGTATACCCCTCTAACAGATCAGTCACCTGTTTTTTGGCTCTCAGATAACTTTCCAGATGCTCTTCTCCCGGCTCATCGGAAATATGGAAAAACAGCTGGTTCTTCTCATATCCCAAATCAGCCAGCTCCCCAAGAAGTGCAGGTACAAAGCTTTCCAGAAAGCTCCGGTACTCCGCGGAAACAGCTTCAACCTCCCACCCAAAGATCTGCTCCATGCCGTTTTCTGTTTCAGCAATGATCTTTGGAGTGGCATGTGCACCCCACTGGGTAAAGAAGTGAGCTATTTCCAGATTCTGTATGCCATATTTCCTGCAAAGCTTACACCACCTCTCCAGCCGGCGGAATCCAAATTGGTATTTTCCGTCTTTTCGCACTACATCTACCAGCTGGACGGTTGTCCTGTCTCCTCCAACTACTGTATCCAGCGGCTGGGTAAAAACAGGCGTCAGAAGCAGGTTAATTCCACACTCTTCTCCGGCAAAACGGATATAATTCTCAACGATCTGCCAGTGCTCCTCACTAAAAGCCTTTACCTTGTAATAGTCTGCCAGACAATCGGCATGAAACCACTCCGTATGAAGAAGTTTCTGCTCCGGCAGTAACGCCGGAAGTACATGCAGCTGTATGGTCTGCTTCCAGTTTTGCTCCACTGCATGATGATTATGGATCATCACGCCGTTACCACAAGCTGTCACTGCTTCCGCTTCAGCCGAAACCCTTATCTCATGAAGTCCTGCCTCCAGATTCTTCAGATCAATATCGATCCAGACACTTCTCATCTGCCCTGGAACAGGAATCACCATCCCATCAAAGGACTGCAGCATATCCGGAAACATCCCGGCACTGGCAGTAATATAATTGGTATCATATTCCCCATAGCAGGGATAATCCGAAGGAACCAGTCCAACCTTCCTCATTCTTGCTTCAGCACCGGATACTTTAATCCGAAATTTCTGCTGCGGCATTCCACGGGTCCCATCCGTGGCAGTGTATACCAGCTGAAAAGAAACCACTTCATTCCGGAACCCCTCAAGATTCCAGTCTGGCTTCCATGCTTCTGGTCTGCGATCCGAAAATACCTTTTCCAGAGAATGTGTCAAAAAGAACTCATACTGTACCATAAACAAAAATCCTCCTTGTATTTTTATCCTTTAATTCCGCTGGCAGCAATTCCTTCCACAAACTGTTTCTGCAGAAAAATGTACAAAAGAAACGGCGGCAAAAAGGTCAATGTAGAGCCAGCCATTACCAAGCCATAATTAGTTGAATAGCTCCCCTTCAGCGCAGAAATCGCAAGAGTCAGCGTCTGCATCTGTGGCTTAGTTACGATTACCAGCGGCCAGAGGAAATCATTCCAGCAGGTGATAAAAGTGAAAATTGTCAAAGACACGATAACAGACTTTATGAGAGGGATCACAATAGATACAAATATCCGGTTCTCACCGCAGCCGTCAATTCTGGCTGCTTCCAAAAGCTCATCTGGTACGGTCACCATAAACTGCCTGATCAGAAAAACGCCAAAAGCATTGATTATCGGTAAAAACAATGCGGGATAAGTATTCATGAGGCCCAGCTTTTTCATAATGGTAAATACCGGGATCAAGGTTACCTGTCCTGGTATCATCAATGTGGCCAGATAGATGTTAAACAGCTGGTCACGAAATGGAAACTTCTTTTTGGCAAATGCATAAGCAGCCATAGAAGAAATGATACAATTGAGCACACAGGCGGAAGCAGTTACAATCATACTGTTGGTCAGATTGACCGCCAGATTGAAATTGCGGAATACACGGTTATAGTTGATAAAGCTGAAATCAGCATTTTTAAAGTTTAAATCCAGTACCGTTTTCTGAGTTAAAGATACCACCATCATATAGATAAAAGGAGCCGTTGCCATAAGTGCGGCAAATAAAATAACCGTCCCGATGAAGATTTTGACTATCCAGCCGTTCTTTTCCGCTTTCTTCATACTTCCTCCTCTCCTTTACCCTTTAATAACAGTTTCTGCAGAAACGATATTAACAGTACAAATACAAACATTAACAGGGCAATGGCACTTGCATATCCCATGTTATATTCCTTAAAAGCCGTATTATAGATTGTCAGCACTAAGGTAATCGTGCTCATGCCAGGTCCTCCGCCAGTCATGGTGTACACCAGATCAAACACCTGGAAGGACCAGATTGTACCAAGTGTCACAACCAGGAATGTCACGCTGGACAGACATGGAAGGGTAATATACATAAATTTTTGTACGGGCGAAGCACCATCAACCTCAGCTGCCTCATACAGGCTCCTTGGGATGTTCAAAATACCGGCATAATAAATAACCAAAAAGTATCCAACATTCTTCCAGATACTGGTGATACAGATACTGATCAGTGAGGTGTTCTTTCCGCCCAGCCAATTAACACTGGGGATTCCCAGCAGACCAAGTATATTATTAACAACTCCGGTAGGACTTAGAAGAATCGACCATAAGGTACCAACCAGGATCGCAGAAGCAATAACGGGAATAAATAACGAGCTTTTAATAAAATTCCCGAATTTGTTGCGGAACTGTTCTGCAATGATGGATGCAAATAGCAAAGAAAGCATTGTCTGCACGGGTACCGTTATAAGTGTAAATGTGGCTGTATTTTTCAGTGACGCCCAAATGTAAGAATCCTTAAGCATCCTGGCATAATTTTTCATACCAACAAACTGGGCCGGCTGCATGATATTATATTTCGTGAAACTGAAATAAACGTTCATAATAATTGGAATGATAGAAAAGACCATAATCAGTATAAAGCTGGGAAGTACATATGCGATACCGGTTAAAGCCTCTTTTTGTTTACTCTTCATAGACATCTCTTCCTTTTGCCTTGATAAAATTCTGCCTGACGAATCAGATTCCGTCAGGCAGAGCATGGACATTAATTTATACTTTCAGAATATTCCACTGTTTTTTTAATTGCCTCTTCTGGTGTTAAATCTCCCAACATCATCAGCTGCAAATTCTTGTACAAAGTATCCATAACCTTAAAGGATCCGTTTGCAACGGGCAGGGTATGCAGATATTCAGTCTGAGTCTCATACATATCCTTAAATACCGGATTGTCATTGTATTCCTCATCCTTGGTAATTGGAGGGAATCCGGCAATCTCTTTATGGAAGCTGGACATCACTGTTGCTGACGTCATATATTTAATCAGATCTGCTGCTAACTCTTTATTTTTGCATGCATTGCTGATAACCAGTGCATCAGAGGCCACCCATGTTGCTTTTGTCTGTTTTTCAAAACTGGGGATAAAAGACCAGTTGACACCCGCATCAGTTAATACGCTTGCTGATTTTGCATCCATGGAGGCCACAGCTATACGGTCTTCACAAAACTGGGTTCTCACATCAGCCCCGGACAGTGCCAGGCTTTCATCAGTAAGCACACCATATTTGAATTTTAAATCATAAAGAAACTGTGCTGCTTCCACAGCCGCTCCATTGTCCATCAAAGCTACCTTACTGCCGTCTTTATTATAGATGTCACCGCCAGCCTGCCATA
>JAEWRS010000269.1 GCA_023398855.1 Bacillota bacterium | reverse complement strand
GGAAAGGCTGAGCTGGCAGTATTTGACGGAAACCAGATCAGTTCTGGCGAAGAGCTTGCAATAAGGGTATCAGAAGGTTTCTCCTATGGCACCAATATGAGAGGAAGCGGGGAGTACCGGAAGCATTTGGCTGAAATATATATTACAAGGCTTATCAAAGCACTGGACCAGGAGGAAAGATAAATGGAGATAGAATTCACACTGAACGGAAGACTGACCTATGGGGAAATCTCAGATGACACAACCTTATTCCAGCTTCTTAGAAGAAAGGGCTGCTATAGTGTAAAATGCGGATGCGAAACAGAAAACTGCGGACTCTGTACGGTGCTTGTCAATGGAGCGTCAAGACTTTCGTGTTCCTTTTTAGCGGCCAGGGCAAATGGCTGTGATATAGTGACTTTGGAAGGCGTGGAGCAGAAGGCAAAGGAGTTTGGGACTTATCTGGCGGCCGAAGGAGCGGAGCAGTGCGGATTTTGCAGCCCAGGGCTTATTATGAATGTACTTGCAATGGAACAGGAAGAAAAAGCCCCTGATGATGAGCAAATAAAAGAGTACCTGGCTGGAAATTTATGCCGGTGCAGCGGTTACATGGGACAGCTTCGGGCCGTGAAGAACTATTTGAGCAGAGGAGAAAAAAGGGATGAATGATAAAATGCGTACGGTCAATACTTCTGTACAAAAAAAGGATGCCATGGCTCTTGTGACTGGAAAACCAGTGTATACTGATGACCTGGCACCAGGGGACTGTCTCATTGTTAAGGTGCTCAGATGCCCTCACGCTCATGCGGTTATTAGGAAGATCCACAAGGAAAAGGCGGAAAAAGTGTCCGGAATCGCCTGCATCCTGACCTATGAGGATGTACCTCAGAAGCGTTTTACCATGGCAGGCCAGTCCTACCCGGAACCAAGTCCTTATGACAGGCTGATTCTGGATCAAAGGATGCGTTTTGTAGGAGATGCCGCTGCAATCGTTGCAGGTGAAACAGAGGAAGCAGTGGATCATGCGCTGCGCCTTCTTAAGGTAGAATATGACATTCTAGAACCAGTGCTGGATTTTAAGCAGGCAAAGGACAACCATATTATCGTTCATCCGGAGGAGGACTGGAGGAGTCTTTGTCCGGTGGGAGCAGACAATCATAGAAACCTGTGTGCCTCCGGCGTGAAAGAACACGGGGATGTGGATGAAGCTTTAAAGCAGTGTGACTATGTGGTGGATCAGATTTACCATACAAAGGCAAACCAGCAGGCCATGATGGAAACATTCCGGGCCTATTGTTATCTGGATGCCTATGGGCGTTTAAATATGGTGTCGTCTACTCAGATCACCTTTCACGTAAGAAGAATTCTGGCCCATGCTCTGGATGTACCCAAATCCCGTATCCGCGTGATTAAGCCACGGATCGGAGGGGGATTCGGAGCAAAGCAGACAGTGGTGGCGGAGGTGTATCCTGCAATCGTGACCATGAAGACTGGCCGGCCGGCCAAAATCATTTATAGCCGTTATGAGTCTCAGATCGCTGCATCTCCCCGCCATGAAATGGAGATCCATGTGAGGGTAGGAGCAGATAAGGCAGGACTGATTCAGGCAATTGATATTCATACCCTGTCAAATACAGGAGCTTATGGAGAGCATGGCCCAACTACGGTAGGTTTGTCCGGTCATAAAACCATCCCGCTTTACCGTACAGCCAAGGCTTACCGGTTTTCATATGACGTGGTTTATACCAACCGCATGTCCTCAGGAGCTTACAGGGGATACGGAGCGACCCAGGGAAGCTTTGCTGTTGAATCGGCGGTCAATGAACTGGCACAGAAAATAGGCATGGATTCCGTTAAATTAAGAGAACAGAACATGGTAATAGAAGGGGATATCATGCCAGCCTATTATGGGGAAACGCTGGGAAGCTGTGCCCTGGACCGTTGTATGGCCAAAGCCAGGGAGATGATCCGCTGGGATGAGAAATATCCTGGGATTGATATGGGAAATGGTAAGGTGCGGGGCGTGGGTGTTGCCATGTCTATGCAGGGTTCTGCCATTTCCGGTGTTGATGTGGCCTCCGTGGAGCTGCGTCTCAATGACGACGGTTTTTATACCCTTATGATTGGTGCTTCTGACATGGGAACAGGCTGTGATACAACTCTTGCTCAGGTTGCTGCAGATTGCCTGGAATGTGATTTAGACGAGATCGTTGTCCATGGAACGGATACTGATGTCTCTCCTTATGATTCCGGATCCTATGCTTCCAGCACCATGTATTTGACTGGAATGGCAGTGGTAAAGGCCAGCCATGATATGAGGGAAAAAATTATTAAAAAGGCGGCAGAGTATCTGGGGTGCCCGGAAGACTCCCTGGAATTCGACGGAAAGAGGGTGTACCAGCAGGAGGGAGAGCTGGAGATATCCTTAAAGGATATTGGAAATAAGGTTATGTGTTTTAATGAGGATATGCTTTCTGCCGGGGCCAGCCACACCTCACCGGTGTCACCGCCTCCTTTTATGGTGGGAATGGCTGAGGTTGATGTGGATAAGGAAACCGGAGAGGTGGAGCTTTTGGATTATGTGGCTGTTGTGGACTGCGGGACAACAATTAATCCAAATCTGGCCAGGATACAGACTGAAGGCGGAATTGCCCAGGGAATTGGTATGGCCATGTATGAGGAGGTCTCCTATTCACCCAAGGGACAAATGCTGCAGAATTCCTTTATGCAGTATAAACTTCCCACCAGACAGGATGTGGGGAATATCCGCGTGGAATTTGAAAGCAGCTATGAACCAACAGGGCCTTTCGGTGCCAAGTCTATCGGTGAGATTGTGATCAATACCCCTTCTCCCGCCATTGCGGATGCCGTAGCCAATGCGGCAGGGGTACGAATCAGAGAACTGCCTGTT
>JAEWRS010000231.1 GCA_023398855.1 Bacillota bacterium | reverse complement strand
AGCTTGAACCGCGCGTATCATAATTGGATTGACTCAAGCTATCAAAGCTTTGATGCAAACATCAAGACAGCGGTGGAAAGCCTTGTAAGCGCATTGGAAGCCAATAATAAGCGATATGAAAACGGTGAGATCACAGAGCAGGAGGCCCGTAAAAATGCGGAGGCCATTGTGCGGGATACCCGTTATGGCGGGGGAAAAGGCTATTTTTGGGCAGATACATCCACAGGATTATGCGCCGTGCATATGAACCCCGATTATGAAGGAAAGGAACGCTATAATGAACAGGATCTGGCCGGAAATTATTATGTCCGCAATTTAATTGAAAACGGTTCAAAGTCCGGCGGTGGATATACAAATTATTATTTTGCCAAACCAGGACAGGAAGGCATGTTCCCAAAGCGGGCTTATACTTTAAAATTTGAACCATATGACTGGAACATCAGCACAGGCAACTATATTGATGATATTGATAGTGCTGTTGCAAATTACCAAAGACAGAAAATATTTGAGATACTGGTGCTTCTTGGAGTGTCAGTGGGCATCTGTGTGATAGGACTTTTGATATTAGCCGTCCTTTTAGATCGAATAACAGCGCCCTTAAGTCCTATTGCAGGCAGACTGAAGCTTTTGGCATCAGGTGATGTACATACGCCACCCATTCCGGTCTGCCAGACAAAAGACGAAATGGAGGTGTTGTCTCGGGCGACTGATGAGATGATAATCCAGATGCGTGATGTGGTAGAGGATATTACCATACATTTGGACCATATGGCAAAAGGCGATATGACCCTTCCGGTGGAAAAGGAGTATTCTGGAGACTTTGCCCCCATTCATGATTCTCTTTTCCTGATCTATAAACAGCTAAACCAGACACTGCTGGTGATCCGTCAGTCAGCGGATCAGGTAAGTACAGGCTCTGCTCAGGTAGCTGACGCTGTACAAGCTTTGGCGTCAGGTGCCACCGAGCAGGCGGGAACGATTCAACAGCTGTCCGCATCAGTAACAGAAGTCTCCGCCCAAGTGGAGCAAAGCACTGCCCATATTGAGGAAGCGACCGGGTGCGTGGAGCAGACCGTTGACCGGGTAGAAGAAAGCAATATAAAAATGAAACAAATGCTGAAAGCAATGGAAGAAATTAAAGCGACTTCTGATGAAATTGGAAAAATTACGAAAGCAATTGATGGAATTGCTTCTCAGACCAATCTACTGGCGCTGAATGCAGCAGTAGAGGCAGCGCGGGCAGGAGAAGCAGGTAAGGGATTTGCTGTTGTAGCTGATGAAGTCCGCAGTCTTGCATTCCAGTCGGCTCAGGCGGCGAAACGGACGGCCGAGCTGGTTGAAAATGTTTCTCACGCAGTAAATGGTGGAATGAGTACTGCCCAGGCAAATGCTGCCATTCTCATGGAGGTCTCTAACCAGGCCGGACATGTGAAGGAACTCATGGAAACCGTGGAAAAGACATCCAGGGAAGAGTCTGCTGCCATGAATCAGGTGTCTTACGCCATCACCCAGATATCTGCCGTTGTACAGAGCAACGCAGCAACAGCAGAAGAAAGCTCTGCCTCCAGCAAAGAGCTTTCCACACAAGCTGATTTGCTGCGAAAAGAAGTGAGCAAGTTTAAAATAACAGTACAGAAAATCAATGGATAGCACAGAAATTATGTTATTTTTAACGATATATCTAAGAAAATATTGAATTAAAAATCTCATTATGATACGATGAAGCTGGTCAGTTATTTCTAAATTAATTAAATAAGGAGGTTTTTAATAAATGGATATCCGTTATTCAGCAAATCAAAAGGATTTCAAACGTTACACAACAGAAGAAACCAGAACTGAATTTTTAATTGAAGATTTATATGTTGCCAATGAGGTAGTTGCTGTATATTCTCACGTAGACCGCATGGTGACTTTGGGCTGCATGCCTACAACCGAAGCTGTTTCCATTGACAAGGGGATCGATATCTGGAAGAATTTTGGTACAAGCTATTTCCTGGAAAGAAGAGAAGTAGGTGTTTTCAACATTGGAGGAACCGGAACAATCGTTGCAGACGGAGAAGAATTCAAGATGGGATATAAGGATTGCTTATATATCACCAAAGGTACAAAGGAAGTGGTCTTCGCAAGTGCGGATGCATCAAATCCAGCTAAATTCTATATGGTAAGTGCACCTGCTCACAAGTCCTGTAAGACAACCTTTATTCCTATAGAAAAGGCCGCGAAAAAGCCTTTGGGAGCTATGGAGACCTCTAACAAGAGGGTAATCAATCAGTTCATCCATCCGGATGTACTGGAGACCTGCCAGTTGTCCATGGGAATGACTGTACTGGATCCGGGCAGCGTATGGAACACCATGCCTTCTCATACCCATGAAAGACGGATGGAGGTTTATATGTACTTCGAGATTCCAGAGAACAACGTGGTATTCCATATGATGGGCGAAGGTAATGAGACAAGACATATTGTTATGCAGAATGAACAGGCTGTAATCAGCCCATCCTGGAGTATCCATTCCGGTGCAGGTACCAGCAGTTATACCTTTATCTGGGCTATGGGCGGAGAGAACCAGGCATTTGATGATATGGACACCATCCCTACTACTGAGTTAAGATAAGTATTATTTATGAAAAGGCAGATGTGCTCCTGACGGCTCATCTGCCTTTTCCTTTTCAGAAAAAAGAATAGTGTTTCAAGGCCAGGGGAATAATCTGGTGATCAGCTATTTCTTTTCAAACCGTGTGAAATCTCTGTGAAAATGTAGAAATATGCCTTTCAATTTGATACAATATGGCTAATAAATATTTTGCGATATCAAGGTTCTGATTTCAGGAGGTTATTATGGAACAGTTAAAGATACTGGTAGTGGATGATGAAGCCAGAATGAGAAAACTGGTTAAGGATTTTTTAAGTGTAAAAGGTTTTTCAGTGGTTGAGGCCTCCAATGGAGAAGAGGCTGTGGATATTTTTTTTGATCAAAAGGATATTGTACTGATTATCCTGGATGTGATGATGCCTAAAATGGATGGCTGGGAAACCTGTAAAACAATCCGGAAGTATTCTCAGGTACCTATTATCATGCTCACTGCAAGAAGCGAAGAGCGTGATGAGCTGCAGGGCTTTGATTTGGGAGTTGATGAGTATATATCCAAACCGTTCAGTCCCAAGATTCTGGTGGCCCGGGTAGATGCGATCTTAAGACGGAGCAATGCCGTAACCGCCGATGCAGTGGAAATAGGAGGTATCTGCATTGATAAGGCAGCCCATCAGGTCACCATTGACGGAAAGGATATTGATTTAAGCTATAAGGAATTTGAACTTTTGGCCTATTTCCTGGAAAACCAGGGGATTGCCCTGTCCAGGGAAAAGATATTAAATAATGTATGGAATTATGATTATTTTGGAGATGCCCGGACCATTGATACTCATGTGAAAAAACTGAGGAACAAGATGGGCGAGAAAGGCGATTACATCAAGACCATATGGGGAATGGGATATAAATTTGAAGTGTAAGGAAAGGATACCATTTGAGGTGAGTGAATGAAACAATCCATCAAAGCACGTTTTGCCATTATTTTTGTATGTCTGATGGCCTTTGTTCTCATTTCCACATGGTGCGTGAACAACTGGTTTTTGGAAAGCTTTTACACCAGAGATAAGGTGCGCACCTTGGAAAAGGCTTATGCACAGATCGACACGGTGGTGGCGCAGGCCAATGACAGCGGAAAGGGGATCATTGAATTTTATAAGGAAACCTATGATCCGAATTTCAAGAATGAAGGCCCTGCTCAGAAGATGTTCCGGGTTATGGGAGAAAAATATAATCTGATGATGGTGCTGATTGACAGCACAACAGATGAATTCTTTATGTCCGCAAACGGGGATCAGCATTTTTTAATAAGCAGAGTGGAAGCCTATATTTTCGGAAAAGACACGCCTGAAGCCAGTGTTATAAAAAAGCATGACAATTATATTGTTCAGAAAACCTATGACAGGCGTTCGGATTCTTACTATCTGGAAAGCTGGGGGTATTTTTCTGATAACAAGACAATTTTCCTTATATCCGTTCCTCTTGCCAGTATCCGGGAAAGTGTGCTGCTGGCAAACCGGTTCCTGGCCTATGTAGGTGTGGCAGCTTTATTAATAGGAAGTATCTTTATATACTTCACCACAAAAAGAATTGTATCTCCCATTCTTCAGCTTGCCAATTTGTCTGAGAAGATGACAGCACTGGATTTTAATGCGAAATACACTGGTACAGAGATTGATGAGATTGGTGTGTTGGGAAAC
>JAEWRS010000153.1 GCA_023398855.1 Bacillota bacterium | reverse complement strand
CTGTAGTAAAGGAAGGGGCTGACATTCTTTGTATTGGACCGCATTACGGATCAAGGTATGATACGTATAAGGAATTATGTTCGGAGTATGGAACGGAAGTCATAGTGGTTCCAAAGGATATTTATGGGACCCTGGACGGGGAAGGATTGTTGGATTACATCATCAGGTATTTAAAAAAGTAATGACAAGAATAGGAGAAGGAAGTATGAAAAAATTTATGAAGTGGCTGATTGATACCTTTGCACCTGCAATGAACAAAATAGTGGAAAACCCGTGGGTGGCAGCCGTATCCCAGGCAATGATGAGGGTGCTTCCATTTATACTGGTGGGGTCGCTGGTGTTTTTTTACAATGTATTTAAGGATTATATCCCCGGACTTCCGGATATATTTCCCATTGCCAGCTATTCCTTTATGTTCATAGGGATCTTTATTTCTTTTTTGATTCCCTACAATCTGATGGAGCTGAAGAAAAATAATAAGTTCCAGGTTCCGGCAGGCCTGCTGGGCTTTTCCGCCTTTATTATGTGCTTAAAGCCCACCTTTGATAATAATTCTTATATGAACGTAAATTTCGGGGTGTTCGGTCCCAGCGGAATCATGGTGGCAATTGTAATTGGGCTTTTTGTTGCATTTGTATTTCACTCATGGACACGGTTTGGTTTTCTGGAGGACAGTACGTCCATTCCAAGCTTTCTGGCTAACTGGTTCAACAGTATCATTCCTATTTTTCTTACCCTGTTGGTGATCATGCTGGTGGTGGAGCGTGGCGGAGTGGACATTGTAACCGTTGTCAATGCAGCATTTAAGCCCATTGCATCCTTTGGACAGTCTTACCCTGGCATGATCTTTATTTGCCTCACACCTTCGATCTTGTATTCCTGCGGAGTGTCATCATGGGCATTCGGAGCCATATCCACTCCAGTTTTTATGGCAGGTATCAACGCCAATATTGCTGCAATCGCTGCCGGAGGGGCTGCAACCAATATTGTTACCAGTGAAACAGTTTTTACTGCCGCACTGGTGACCATGGGCGGTATGGGAGCCACCCTGCCTCTTGTGGTGCAGATGCTGCGTTCTAAATCAAAAAAGATGAGGACCCTGGGAAAGGTTTGTATTGCCCCCAGTATTTTCAATATCAATGAGCCGGTGATATACGGTACGCCCGTTGCATTTAATCCTCTGCTGATGCTGCCCATGTGGATCAATTCTTTCACAGGCCCAACAATCATCTATGCTGCCATGAAGTTTGGCTGGCTGAATATTCCGGGAAAAATGATTCAGGTAGGCCAGGTTCCTGCTCCTGTTTCTTCTGTAATGATTACCCAGGATCTCAGGGCAATTATATTTTATGTGATTTTATTTGCAGTATATTATATTACCTGGATGCCGTTTTTCAGGGCTTATGAAGGGCAGTGTATAAAAGAAGAAGTGAATATCTAGGAAGGAAGTATTTATATTTATGGAAGATATTATGGAAAATGAGCTGGTAGGAGTTGCCATGCAGATCATTTTACATGCGGGCGATGCCAGAACAGCCGTAGAACGTGCCCTTGACTGTATCAAGGAAGAAAATTTTATGGAAGCAAAAGAAAAGATGGTGGAAGCAAGGGAGTGCATCCGATTGGCCCATGTATCCCAGACAGAGGTGATACAAAATGAGACGAGGGGGAAAACCTATGAGCCATGCCTTCTTTTTGCACATGCCCAGGATACGCTGATGACCATCAATTCCGAGGTTTTGCTGTCTGAAAAGCTGATTGATTTGTTTGAAGTGGTATTAAAAAAGATTCATACAAACTGTTTAGGAACAGGAGATCATTATGATTAAACCAGGTTTTCCGGATGAGTTTTTATGGGGAGCTTCCACTTCCGCCTACCAGGTGGAGGGCGCTGCGCTCATCCATGGAAAAAAGGCGTCTCAACAGGATTTCATCAATAAAGATAATTTTGAAAAAAGAGGCTTTGCAACGGCGGAAATTGCAAGCGACCATTATCATCATTTTAAAGAAGACGTTGCCTTAATGAAGGAGATGGGATTCACGGCCTACCGCTTTTCCATTGCCTGGAGCAGGGTGTTTCCAGACGGCACAGGAGAAGTAAATGAAGAAGGAATACAGTTTTACAGGGATTTAATTGATGAATTGCTGATTCATGGCATCGAGCCCATTGTGACCCTTTATCATTATGACCTGCCCTGGGCTCTGGTTGAAAAGTATCACGGCTGGCTGAACCGGGCAGTGGTTAAGGATTTTGAGAATTATGCCGCCTATATCATTGAAGAATTTAAAGACAAGGTAAAATACTGGACAACAATTAACGAGCAAAGTATTATTGTCCAGTTCTGGACCCAGAAATGTTTTATTCCCGGAAAACTGCAGTCTGACCATCAGCTGAGATACCAGATCAATCATCACATGAATCTGGCTCATGCCATTGCCTGTAAGCTGGTTCACGAAAAGGTGCCGGGAGGGATGGTGGGAGCGGCCATCGGTTATGCACCGGTATACCCCTTAACCAGCAAGCCAGAGGATGTGATGGCAGCTCAGAACGCTCATGATTTACATAACGGATATTATCTTGACATTTACTTTAAGGGGATTTATACAGAATCAGCCATGATCTATCTGGAATCAAAAGGGCTTGCCCCTGTCATTGAGCCTGGAGACATGGAACTGATCCAGGAAGGGTATTCAGATTTTCTGGCCATAAATTATTATTCCAGTGAATGTGCCAAGGCGTGTCCTAAGGAGGATGAGCTCCGGTTTGCAGGGGTAAACTGGACCGGCGTAAAGGGAGCCATGGATGGCCATGAACACCAGCCGGGATTTTTCCAGATGTGCCCCAATCCCATGCTGGATACCACGGACTGGGATTGGGCCATTGATCCCACGGGCCTGGAATATTTGCTGCGGGACATTTCCATGCGTTATAATAAGCCACTGATGATCACTGAAAACGGTCTGGGAGCTTATGATACACTTACAGAGGAGGGCAAGGTCCATGATCCTTACAGGATCAGCTACTTAAGAGATCACATAAAATCTATAAAAAAGTCCATGGATTTTGGCGTTAAGGTTCTGGCTTACTGTCCCTGGTCTGCCATTGATTTATTATCCACCAGCAACGGTGTGAAGAAACGGTATGGATTTGTGTACGTTGACCGCACCGACGATGATCCCAGGGAATGCAGGAGAATCAGGAAGGACTCCTTTTTCTGGTATAAAAAAGTGATTGAATCAAAGGGAGAAGACCTGAACTGATTCTCAATGTCTGTGAAAGGAGGCGCTTATGGAAAATACAAAAAATACCTTTCCCAATGATTTTTTATGGGGCGGAGCGGTAGCCGCGTGCCAGGTGGAAGGGGCCTTTGATGTGGCCGGAAGAGGCTTATCCACTTCTGATGTCCACATGTATTCAAAGAACTTAAACCGTTCTAACGTGTCAAAGGAAGGTGGCGGGACCCGCAGTGAAATACTGGGCTACATGGCTGATGATAAAAACTATTTCCCCAAGCGGTATGGGATAGATTTTTACCATACCTACAAGGAAGATCTGGCATTGCTGGCAGAAATGGGGTTTGGCACCTTTCGGACCTCCATATCCTGGTCACGTATTTTTCCAAAGGGAGATGAAAAAGAACCAAATGAAGAGGGCCTGGCCTTTTATGACCAGTTGATCGATGAGATCCTAAAAAACGGGATGGAGCCCATTATCACCATTTCCCATTATGACATGCCCATTCACCTTGTCCTGGAATACGGAGGATTTGTAAACCGGGAGCTGATTGGTTTTTTCGTCCGGTATGCATCTGCAGTCCTGGACCGGTTTAAGGATAAAGTGAAATACTGGATCGTTTTTAACCAGATCAATCTGCTGCAATACTGCTCCTGGGGCTCTATTGGACTGTTGGATGATTTTGACGGGGATTTGGAGGAGGCCAAGTTTCAGGCCGTGCATCACCAGTTTGTGGCAAATGCCCTTGTTTACGAATACGGAAAAAAGATAAATCCTGATATGCAGATCGGCACCATGGTGGCAGACTGCACCTGTTATCCCAACTCCTGTAAGCCGGAGGATGTGGTTCTGACCATGAAACGCAACCGGATGCAGTATTTTTATACAGATGTACAGCTTCGGGGGGAATATCCGGCTTATGCGGTCCGTTTCTTTGAAGAAAATGGCTGGAACATCAAGACAGAGGCAGGAGATGAAGATGTGATCAGAAAGAACAGGCAGGACTTTCTGGCAATCTCTTATTACTCATCAAAGGTCATTGCTGCGGACTGCTGCGGAATGAATCCAAGAGATGCGATACAAAATCCCAACCTAAAGCCCACGCCCTGGGAGTGGCGGATGGATCCTCTGGGATTTTATAACAGCCTGTCCCAGTATTGGGCCAGATACCAGGTGCCCCTCATGATAGCTGAAAATGGTTTCGGAGCCATTGATACGTTGGATGAAAACGGGGAAATACACGATGATTACCGGATTGATTACTACCGGCAGCACATATTGCAGATGAAGGAATGCATCAGGGATGGGGCTGATATTTTTGCCTATTGTGCATGGGGGCCCATTGATCTAGTCAGCTCCTCAACAGCGGAAATGAGCAAGCGGTATGGATTTATTTACGTTGACCAGGATGACGAAGGAAGGGGTTCAAAGGCCAGAAGCAGAAAAGACTCGTTTTACTGGTACAAAAAGGTAATTGCTTCCAATGGGGAAGATTTAGAATAAGCATCATTTCATGGAATGCCGGTGGAATGCTCTTGAAAAAGAGTGCTTTCACCGGCTTTTTGTGATGATTTTATGGTTTTGGACTGGAGGATGATATTGGATGATCATCTGGCGGTGAAGAAAATTTTAACAAAAAAAAAATTGACACACGAATTAAATGGATGTAGAATGATAAACATTGAAAACTATTAACAATGTTAAGTGAAGGAAAAGAGGGGGCACTATCGTGAAGACCGGACAGGGAGAATTCTTAAAAAAGTTTAAATCAGATCTAGCAATGATGATGGGGAGCAAGCAAAGAATCCATAGAGGCTGTATACCGGAAGGGGTCACCCAGAGTGAGTTTTTTGCCCTGCATCAAATATGGAACGCCATGAAGGAAAATCCGGAAAGCAGTGGTATCCATGTATCTGATCTGGCCAAAAGGCTGAATATCGCTTTATCAGCGGCCTCCCGTATGCTGAATTCACTGGAAGAAAAGGGCCTGATATATAGAGAAATTGATCCCAAAAGCCGCAGGAACATCTGCGTTTTTTTAACAGAAGATGGGGAAAACATGTGGAAGAAATGCTCTGAGACGATGAGCGGGCTTTTAGAACGGGTAATCGCCGCTATGGGGGAAGAAGATGCATGCAAATTAATTGAATTGTGGAAAAGGTTTACGGAATTAATGGAAGAGGAAGTGAATTCAATGGTGAAGGAAAAGGAAAAGGAAAAGGAAAGGGGGGAATCGATTTGAAGGTTTTCTTTCGCTACTTTAAACCATATCTTTTGTTTATATTCATATCAGTGGCATTGCTGTTTGGTCAGGCAACCTGTGATTTGTCTCTTCCTGATTTTATGTCTGATATTGTAAACAAGGGAATTACAACAGGCAACACCTCCTATATTATTAAAATTGGATTTCAAATGTTGGGGATTGCCTTTATCAGTGCCAGCTGTACGATTCTGGTAGGACTCATTGCTGCCAGGATAGCGGCAGGGGTCAGCCGGAATCTGCGTCAGGACATTTTTGCAAAGGTAGAAAGCTTTTCCAATGCAGAGATAGAAAAATACTCAACCTCATCTCTGATCACAAGGACCACCAATGACATTACCCAGATCCAGCAGTTAATCGTTATGGTGATCCGTATTATATTTTATGCCCCTATTTTAGGTGTTGGAGGCGTCATTCATGCGTTGGATAAAGACAAATCCATGTCATGGATCATTGCTTTATCTGTTGGGCTGCTTTTGGTGGTGGTTTTCAGTATGCTGGCAGCTGTTATGCCCAGCTTTCAGTTTGTTCAAAAGCTCATTGACCGATTAAACCTGGTGGTAAAGGAAAGTCTGGAAGGAACGCTGGTTATCAGGGCATTTAATACACAGAGGTTTGAGGAAAACCGGTTTGAAAAGGTGAATGCAAGGCTGACCCAGACAAATTTATTTGTCAACCGGGTTACCTCAGGAATGATGCCCGCCATGATGCTGATCATGAACTTGACGAACCTCCTGATCATATGGGTGGGGTCAAAGGCAGTATCCTCCTTCCGTATGGAGGTGGGAGACATGATGGCTTATATGCAGTATGTTATGCAGATCATCATGGCGTTTTTGATGATGACTATGATGTTCATCATGATTCCAAGGGCCATTGTATCCATCAGGCGTGTGGTGGAAGTGCTTCAGACAGAACCTTCTATAGGAGATCCTGAGATTGAGGCTGAGCTTCCCAGTGAGACAAAAGGTGTTGTGGAATACCGGGGTGTATCCTTCCGGTACCCGGAAGCAGATGAGGATGTGCTGCATAACATTACGTTTACGGCACTGCCGGGACAGACCACAGCTTTTATCGGTGCCACGGGAAGCGGAAAGAGTACTCTGGTGAATCTTCTTCCCAGGTTTTATGATGTAACCCAGGGAGAGATCCTTGTTGACGGGGTCAATATTAAGGCCTGGCCTCTTCACAAGCTGCGGGATATCATAGGATTTGTTCCCCAAAAGGGAATTCTGTTTTCCGGAACCATTGAAAGTAATTTAATGTACGGGGACCGGACGGCCCAGAGGGAACAGGTGGAAGAGGCGGCAAGTACGGCTCAGGCCACGGATTTCATTCATTCCAGGCCAGAGGGCTTTGAAACCTCCATTGCCCAGGGAGGTGGAAACGTATCAGGCGGACAAAAACAGAGACTTTCCATTGCCAGGGCACTTGTTAAAAAAGCGCCTGTGAATGTGTTTGACGACAGTTTTTCCGCTCTGGATTTTAAAACAGATGCAAAGCTTCGTGAGGCTCTGCATGAGAAAGCCGGTGACAGCACCATCTTCTTAGTAGCCCAGCGCATCAGTACCATTATGAATGCGGACCAGATCATTGTTTTGGACCATGGAACGATTGCAGGAAAAGGGACACACCGGGATTTGATGAAAACGTGTGAGGTTTACCGGGAAATTGCATTGTCACAGCTGAGTGAGGAGGAATTGAAATGACAGATAGAAAAGAAACCAGTTCCCCCATGGGCGGCAGAGGCGGGCTCCAGGGCAAGCATGAGAATGCAAAGGATTTTAAAGGGACCATGCTTCATCTGGCCCATTATTTAGAGCCTTATAAGCATTCCGTTTTTGTGGTAATCTTATTTGCCAGCTGTTCCTCCATATTTTCTATTGCAGGTCCCAAGATTTTAGGAAAGGCCACCACAAAGCTGTTTGAAGGCCTGATCGCCTGGGCGATGGGAACAGGGTTATTAACGGATTTCCGGTACATACGAAACCGTTTGCTTCTTTTGGTGGTGCTGTATCTGGTGTCTGCTGTATTTTCTTATTTACAAAGCTATATCATGTCAGGCATCAGCATGAAGGTCACCTATGAGCTGCGAAAGAATATTTCGGAAAAAATGAACCGCCTGCCTCTTAATTATTATGATACAAGGACTCTCGGGGAGATTTTATCAAGGATTACCAATGATGTGGATACAGTCAGCCAGACGCTCAACCAAAGCCTGACGCAGATTATCACTTCTGTGACAACTCTGGTGGGAATTGTCATCATGATGATATCCATCAGCATCCGGATGACCCTGGTGGCTGTTTTGGTTCTTATTGTTTCCATGGTTCTGATCATGCTTGTGGTGAAGAAGTCCCAGGTATATTTTCAAAAACAGCAGGAAAGCCTTGGTTACTTAAACGGCCATATCGAAGAAATCTACAGCGGCCATAATGTTGTACAGATATTTAACGGAGAAAAGGATGCGATTGAAAAATTCCGGGTCATAAATCATAAATTATATGGATCAGCCTGGAAATCACAGTTTTTATCAGGAATGATGATGCCTATTATGTCCTTTATCAGTAACCTGGGTTATGTTTTTGTCTGTCTGTTAGGCGGTTATTTAACCGTGGAAAAAGTGATTGAGATCGGGGATGTCCAGGCATTTATCCAATACATGCGATCATTTATGCAGCCAATATCCCAGATTGCAAATGTGTCTAATACGCTTCAGTCCACGGCAGCAGCGGCTGAACGGGTATTTGAGTTTTTAGATGAGGAGGATGAGGTTTTAGAATGTGAATCACCTATAAAACTGCAGTCAGTTCAAGGAAATGTGGAATTTAAGAATGTCTGTTTTGGCTATACGCCTGAGACCTTGATCATTCACGATTTTTCATCTGCAATAAGAGCCGGACAGATGGTAGCTATCGTAGGGCCAACAGGAGCGGGAAAAACAACAGTGGTGAAGCTTCTTATGAAATTTTACGAATTAAATTCAGGGCATATTTTGATTGATGGGCAGGATACCATGAATTTTACCAGAAGAGATTTACGTTCCATGTTCGGTATGGTGCTTCAGGAAACATGGC
>JAEWRS010000056.1 GCA_023398855.1 Bacillota bacterium | reverse complement strand
TTAATATCCCTTCCACTGACTTAAGAGAATTGGACAAGGTGGATTTTGAAACATAGAGAAAATCACAAAGTTCTTCTATCTTTATATAATCCCTTCTGGATATTAAGTATGCAAGTAAATATTCCCTTCTCTCATGTTCTCTTTCTGGAAAATATTCTGTATTCTTTGTTTCCTTTTTGATGTATGCTGCAAATTTCTCCTGGTCATGAATACGAAGCAGGTACCCAAACCTCGCTTTTGAGTTGATTTCTGCCCCATGGCCTTCCAGCAGCCCGCTTAAATCCTTTAGTTTCAGCCGTACCGTCTTCTCACTGACCTTCAGCCGTTCTGCCAATGTCACAGCCGTTCTGTATTCTTCCTGACTCAAGAGCATCAGCAATTCCTGCAACTGTTTCAAAAGCATAGCCGTCTCCTTAGCACTTTTTGTCCTGCAAAATCTAATTATCAGCATAACATGGCCGGTGCTTTTTTTCCATTTGCATTTTTACCACATTAATTCTGGTAACAGGAGACGGCCCCTGAGAGTTCTTACAATTCCTTTTGAATTTTTTACCGTTTATATAGCTGCACCATTTCCCTGGCAAGGGCCAATGTGATCTCAGCTCCCATCATGATGTCTTCGCTGTGCACCAGGATGAGGCCGACCCTTTGAAGCGTTCCGTTGGCCTCCATCACAATTAAATCCGTATGTATGTGATGAGCCTTCTGCATTAATTCAGAAGCCTTATTGAAGAGACACTCCGCATCTTCAAACTTTCCATTCCTGGCAGCTTCCAATGCACACATGGACTGACTTCTGGCCTCTCCTGCATGGCTGATCACCTGCAGGCAGATCATCTCCAGTTCTTCCATCCTCAATCACCCAGTTCCTTTCTCACCTGATCCAAAACCTTTTCCCCGTTCATGGTCCCATAAGCTGTGGGCTCAATGGAAACCACTGGGCAGGTCACCTGCCGCCGGACCGTGTCCATCTGGAATCTGACCTGAGGGCCCATAAGGACTAGATCTGCCTCTTGGCCCACTTCCTCTGCAGAGGAAACTGGTGCTGCTGATATGGTGCACTCATAAGCAGCTGCCTCAGCGGCAGCTTTCATCTTCTTTACCAGAATACCAGTAGATAATCCTCCGTTGCATAGCAATACAATTACTCTCATTTTATGACCTCCCGTCCCATTGATTCAGATACTTCCCCCTGCTCCATCTCCACCATCTTCTTCTCATAGATTTTAAAGAAGGGGAAATACAAAAACCCATCCAGTACGATCAGAGCAACAATCAATATGGGAGCTTTCCAGTCCATGGTGGAGAAAAATGCTCCAAGCACAGAAGGCATCTGCCAGGACAGCATGGCAAAGCTCTTTCCTATCACACCCGCCTTCATCAGCAAAAAAGTAATGGTACCATTTATGATGGAAGTAGATAAAAAAGGAATAAAGAATACAGGATTCAGCATTAAGGGCAGTCCAAAGATCACTGGTTCGGAAATGTTAAAAAACGCAGGAACAATTCCCATTCTTCCAATTGTCTTAAGCTGCTTGGATTTTGACATGGACAGCAGCACGGTCAGGGCCAGGACGGAACCACAGCCGCCGATTACCACAAAGTAAACCCAGAAGGGAGTAGTAAAAATAGTAGGCAGAGCTTGTCCTGACGCATGGGCTGCCGCATTAAGGGATAGATTCCCGTCACGGATAGGTGCCAGAACACCGGACAGAGCCGCATCATGTATTCCAAAAAACCAGAAAATATGAACCAGCAGTATGATAACAATAGTAAAACCCAAATTGTCCACAGCCGTTAACGACGGAGAAATCGTATGGTAAATCAGCTTGGGCAAGGTAGTTCCCAGCTTGTTCATGACTGCAAAGGACAGGATGTAAATACCCATAAGAACTGCTCCCGGAACAATGGAGGCAAATACATCAGACAAGGAGGCAGGAACCGTATCAGGAAGATTGATCTTGCCAAATTCCTTTTTCCGCATGTAGCAGTAAAGATCAGCCGTAACAATGGAAATAATCATGGCAGCAACAAGGCCCTTTCCATCCATAAAGGAAATCTCCGCCGTCTTTCCATCCCAGCCTAAAGAAATGGGCTCCACAATTAACATCAAAAACCCGAACACGCCTAATAAAATAGGCAGAAATGATTCTATTTTTCTTCTTTTACAAAGAAAATGAATAATCCCAATACAGATATAAAAGGACATGGCCCCCAAGGTCAGGGCATTGATCCAGGAGAATATGGCAGAATTATCTGCCACAAATTTTGCCCAGCCAAGAGTAAGGCCGCTCCCCGCAGTCTCTACGGACGGGGCAGAACTTATAACAGCTGCAATTCCTCCGATAAATGTGATGGGAAGCAGTGACATAAATGCATCCCGGATGGCCTGCAAGTGACATTCATTCCCCATTTTGTCAGCAACCGGCATCACATATTTTTCCATTGCAGCACTAATTGATTGTATTCCCATAAGACACCTCCTCATATTGTTCTCTGCTGATTAAATTCCCCTCTGACTCAATTACTTCTTTGTACCACTCATAGCTCTTTTTGGGCTTGCGTACCAGACCGTTTTCATAGTCAACAGCAACCAGTCCATATCGCTTCTCTGTCCCGTTTTTCCAGGAGTATAAGTCAAAGGGTGACCATGTATAATATCCCCTTACATCACAGCCCTTTTCCCTGGCATTGAGAACAGCTCCAATATGCTGGTTCATAAAACTGATTCTTTCCCTGTCATCAATCTGTTCTGCCCCTGCATCTTCATAAAGTCCGATGCCGTTTTCCGTGATGTAAATGGGCAGGCGGTATTTTACCCAGCAGCGGCGAATCCCTTCATAAAGGCCCTGGGGGAATATCTCGGTATCCCATTCTGTGTACAGGCTTTCCTTTGGCCTTACCTGTTCAAACCAGCCCTTTATGATTGTTTGGGATGTGCCCTTTTCCTGGCTTCCCTTATTATTGACAATCAGACTTGTTTCCCCTGCTTCATAAGGTTTGATCATCACTCTGGCGTAATAGTTTAATCCCAGAAAATCCACTGTATACCTATGCATGAGCTCCAGATCTTCTGGCAGAATCATGGTTAAATCGCAGCGTTCTGACAGCTTGTCCAGCAAATCTCCGGGAATCTCTCCAAGGGCCGCCACATCCAGAATCCAGTTATTGTAGAAATTCTCTGCATACCTCATGGCAATCTGGGTCTTTACCGACATATCCACCCCATATACCGGTGAAAAGGAATGAACAATTCCGATCTGTCCGTCATAACTGCCCTCCCTGTATGCCTTTACAGCCATGGCAGATGCCAGCATCATGTAATAAGAAGCTGTTACCGTCTCCTGAAGATCCTGATGACCAGGGGGATAGTTGCCAATCAAATAACCGCTGAAGGTGTAATATCTGGGTTCATTAAAGGTCGTCCACAGCTTTACTCTGTCCCCGAACCGGTCAAAGCATACTTTGGCATAGTGGGTATATGCATCACAGATTTCCCGGTTCAGCCATCCTCCCTCCTCTTCCAGATACTGAGGAAGATCCCAGTGAAAAATCGTCACCATGGGAACAATTCCATTGGAAAGGCAGGTATCGATCAGACGGTTATAAAATGCAATACCTTCTTCATTCACCTCTCCCTTGTTGTTGGAAATGATTCTGGGCCAGGCAATGGAAAAACGGTAACTGTTTTGCCCTCCCTCCTTCATCAGCCTGATGTCCTCTTCATAACGGTGATAATGGTCACTGGCCACATTGCCGTTTTCCAGACCATTATCATGTAAGTATTTATCCCAGTTAGAGGGAACCCTGTTTCCTTCCCGGAAGCCGCCCTCGCATTGATAGGAGGCCGTTGCTCCTCCCCATAAAAATCTTTTCAATTTTTTCTCCTCCTGTATTTTTCTGCCCTCATTATAGCAATAGGGACAAATAAAATAAAATCTGATTTTTCCGCTATGTAACGGAAAAATCAGATTTTATTATACGAAGAAGAACTTTTTTAGATTAGTAAGTCCATAAATTTACTGCAGTCATTGATTTTAGCCAGCTTATGAATCGTATTTGCCTTAAATAAATTGTGGATCATCACATTGTATACCGGAATAATGGTGTGGTTCCAGGTAGCTGCTAAAGCAAATAAGAAAATGATCTTTACATTATATTCTCCCCAAGGCAGCTTGTTCTTTAATATGCAGATACAAACAGCCGTTCGCTCCGCACTATTTTCCATTGCATGAGCAAAGGCAAATCCAGGTTCAAAGGCAGTAGGGGCGATCGCCTCCCGCTGCATGACACTTTCAAAAAAATCATCGCCAACATAGCCTTGCTCATAAAGGGTCTTGCTCATAAAGGCAAGCACATCCTCCTTTGAGCTAAAATCCATATCCGTAAAGAATAAGGAGGACTTGAATAATGTTTTAAAATACGTTTTAATACTGGTCACCTGATTTTCCCGTACAGCAGCCATAAGCTTTCCCTTTTCTTGATAATCCAGGAAATTTCTGCAGAGAATTACGGGAGAGCCTTCGGGCGCTGCAGGCAGGGGAATTGTTGTCAGCACTGCAATGATATCCCCTGGCAGGTCCTGGGGATAGTGGAAAATAGAATAGTGACAGGCAATCTTTAACCTGCACTCCCCGATCTCGGAGAGTCTTTTGACCATTAACTCGGTAATCTGTTTCCCAAGGGGATTAATAAGGGCTACCTTTTTTTCCATCCTGCCCAGATTAGTTTCCATTGCCCGGATGAAATGAACGGTGATCATCCCGATCTCATATTCACTGATCTCCACACCAGTAATCCTTTTAAACCGGTCTGCAAAGAAAATGCTGATATCATATTCCAGTGGATACCGGGATTTGACCTGGGGAAGTACAGGATTAATCAGATACTGTTTATTTTTGTTGCGCTGGAGAAGGCCATCTAATTGGGCCTCCAACTCCTTTTGAATCTCCTGGTCCCCGCTGAAATCAAAGCCATATTCCATATTTATTTCAATGAGTATCCTGGAAAGAATGGTATTTGCCTTGCTTCCTTCTTCCTTTGCATAATAAAAATCATTGCAGAACAGCTTACGTAAATACTGGATTTCATCAGGGGGCAAAGATATGCCAAGCATGTCCCTGATTCCTGTAAGAATTCCCATGATACTGTCTGTTTCATCACAGGGAGACTCTTCCTCATAATCTTCTTCCAGTACATAACCAGCCGCTATCCTCTCCGCAATGACTGCTGTGGTGATGATCAGACGGACAACGGTTGTATCATAGAACCGGTTTTCCTTATAAATGCTGCTTTTTAAAATCAAATCCTTCCATTCCATAATATCCACGTATTTAAAAAACGGCTGATAGGTTCCCAGGTCAAAATACTGGTTCAAATTGCTTATCATTGCATAATAGCTGTAATAATCACGTTTTTCCCTTTCGGAAAGCTCCATTGCCAAAAAACCGTTTTTCTTGCATATTCTGCCTCTGATGCACCGGCGCTCCATACTCCGGTTGATCTGCCCCACCAGCTTGGCAACCATGGAATCACTGATATAAAGTTCATCTGCCAGATCCAGGTACGGCACTTTCTTTTCAAATAAAACTCTTCGGACGATCTCTCGTTTCAAATCCTCCTCAGACTCCAGACAGGAAGATACTTCGCCACGATCCAGCCCCTGATCTCCCCGGTAATACCCCTGTCCCATTCGAGACAGAATTCCCTCTGACCCTAACTCTGCATTGATCTCCCTGATATCATTTCTGACTGTCCTGTCACTTACGTGAAGCAAGGCGGCAATTTTCTGGGAAGTGAGAAATTCATGACCCGCCAGCATATCCAGAATTCTTTTTTGTCTCGATGTCATTGGCACCCCTCCATGAACAAATATAACGGCCATATCAATTATTTCGTCACATTATATCATACATGGACACAAGGATGAAGCCTTAAATTATTCCAGATTCTGGACTGGCAGGAACCCATGGGCTTTACTCCTCTCTCAACCGGAAACGGTTCACCAGAGACTTTAGCATGTTTGCTTGTCCGGAAAGCTCTTCACTTGCCGCAGCACTCTCTTCCGAGGTGGCTGAATTGGTCTGCACCACCGCCGAAATCTGCTCAATTCCTGCTGCAATCTGCGTGACCGCATAGGATTCTTCCTCTGAGGCCTTTGCTATCTGCCCAACCCTCTCATTCACATCTCTGGTCGTATCCACAACCTCCTTTAGAGACTGAGCTGCCTGATCAGCCAGACTCCTGCCGTTTTGTATTGCCTCTACGGTGTTCTCGATCAATGCTGTGGTATTCTTTGCTGCTTCCGCCGATTTTCCTGCAAGGCTGCGAACCTCGTCTGCAACAACGGAAAACCCTTTGCCAGCCTCACCTGCCCGAGCCGCTTCCACCGCTGCATTTAAAGCCAGGATATTAGTTTGAAATGCAATCTCATCAATGGTTTTGATGATTTTTCCAATCTCCCGGGAGGTATTGGTAATCTCCTCCATGGCGCTCATCAGCTGCTGCATATGATGGCTGCTTTCTTCAACCTCTCCACCAGCTTCCCCTGACAACTGACTTGCCTGCCGGGCATTATCTGCATTATCTCTGATCCTTTCAGAGATTTCGGTTATGGTAGCCGTAAGCTCTTCTACAGAGCTTGCCTGTTCCGCTGCCCCCTGACTTAAGTCCTGAGCACTGTCTGATACCTGCCCGGCTCCCGCGGATACCTGGTCAGAAGCAGAGTTTATTTCTATAAGAGTATTGCTCAAATTACGGCGTATTGCCCGCATGGCAGTCAGTATCTCCTGATAATCCCCTATGTATTTTTCTTCGTATTGCGTATCGGTCCTGAAATCTCCTTCGCTCATTTCTCCCAGTAAATATTTTATGTCAAGAATAATTGCCTTTAAATTATCCCCCATCTCCATAAAGGCACTGGAAAGAACCCCGATCTCATCATTGCTTTTTGTATCCATCTGTATCGAAAGATTTCCTGCTGCAATTTCAGATGCAGCAGAAACCACACCGTTGATGGGCTTTAACACTTTTCTGAGTACGATTATGACAATGGCTACAACAGCCACCATAGACAGTATGGAAACAATTCCAATCGTTGCCGTTAAAAGGTTAATGTCTTTATTTAAGTCAGAAGTGTCCAAAACGGTCTGTGCCCACCAATGGGTTCCTTCCACGTCAATGGGATAGAAAAACCGGGATACTTTATGTCCTCCGTCACGGACAGTGGTACATGTAAATGCCTTTCCTCCGGCCGCTCCGTCTGTGACTTTTTTCGCATTCTCCCCATCCATCAGCTCAGAAAGATGAATGCCAATGGTATCCTCAGATCCACTGTCATAAACCGTTGTAAAATCATCCGTGAATATACTTACGGAAAGGGTCTTGTACTCCTCAGAAGATGTGGTTATCTTGTTAAAATGTCCAACGTCAATATCTGCCACAATTACTCCCTGAAACTCATCCTTATATAAAATTGGATATACCGCAGTGATTGTGGTTAGACCTTCATGCTGTCCGGGCTTTGTGAAATAAGGTTTTTTGGTCTCCTTGGCAGGCTTATAATATTCCTGCTGGCTGTAATCACTGTATGTTCCAAAGGGCTTTACTGACCGATGAGCCGCAGCCTCCTTGTTTACATAAAACCCATAATCCTGTATCCTATCGTCGTACTTGCCTGGTTCAAAGAAAATACCAAAACCTATAATATCCTCGTCAGACACAACGGCAGAACACATGCTGTTGATCAGATAATTCTCCACTTCAACACTTAGATCAGACATTTCTTTGTGATATACCGCACTTTTTACTTTCCCCTCCTCCGCAGATGAGATAACCGCTTTTCCCTCGTCATGCGCATTTACAAGGTAGTCTAGCATGGCTGATGCCTGTTTTGATGCGGAATCCAGAATCGCCTGCACCTGGTTTCCATTTGCGTGGGCCAGATTGGTAAGCTCTGACCGGACAGCAATGCTGGTTGCATGACCGGACAGCCGTACAGTTACCACACTTAACACTCCAAACACCACCAGCAATACAGCTGTGATCACAATTGCAATTTTATCTGAAATTCTCCTGTATTTTTTTTGCTGCCTGTTCACTCTACCAATTTTCATCTGTGTCTTCCTCGCATCATTTTTTTGTACAGTATCTCTTACTTCCACCTTTTCATCTCCTCCTTTATGGTAAATCCATATTTTTCTCCGGGCTTTCATGCAGCCGGTTTTCTATTGATAGCAAAAAGGTACACCTTAATATCACTGGCAAAATGTAAAGAAAATAAGCAGTATTTCGACAAAAAATGTTGTATTTTGTCGAAATATTGCTTATAATATACGTGGTATTCGTGTGCTGATTCTATTTGATAAAAAGGTGTACCTTTTTATCAAATAATTTATCCCCCAAATTTGGGAATTGTATACAAAATCCCTGCTAAATCAACCTTTTCTCGCTCATCCGGTTTCCATTTTTATATTTTGGCCTAAGGCTGCCATTTCCCTTATACGAATTATAGTAGAATAATCTATGAACCTCATGCCATAATTAAGAGTGACAGGAGGTTATTAAAATGAAAAGTTTTTATGGATATATGAGAGTCTCCTCATTAGAACAAAACACAGAGAGGCAACGGGTCGAACTTCTCCGCTGGGGAATTATTGACAAGAACATATTCTGCGACAAATTATCAGGAAAGGATTTTAACAGACCACAATACCAAAAGCTAAAGAGAAAATTGAAAGAAGGGGACGTCCTTGTAGTTAAAAGCATTGACCGTCTGGGTAGAAATTACGATGATATCCAGGAAGAGTGGAGGGAAATTGTCAAAGCAAAAAAAGCCGACATTGTGATCCTGGACATGCCGATTCTGGACACAAGGACAAATAAAGACCTCATAGGAACCCTGATATCCGACATCGTCCTGCAGCTTTTATCCTATGTGGCCCAGGCAGAACGGGAAAATATCAAACAGCGTCAGGCAGAGGGGATCGCCCTTGCAAAAGCTCAGGGAAAGCATTTAGGGCGTTTTCCTTCTCCCATCCCCGATGAGTTTTATCCTGTCTATGAAAAATGGCAGCAGCGAATTTACACGCTGGAAACCGCCAGCAAAGAGCTGGGCATCACTGTCAGTCAATTCCGGACAATGATTAAAAAAAGTAAATTAAAGTTATAGTCACATCACAGCAGGCCACCGGCGTAAAGCAGGCAGAGCCACAGGGTTTTCCCGGCGGCTCTGCCTGCTGGACAGACGCAATATTCCATTCAAATATATTGAGGTCAGTTTCCTATGTTTTCCGGAACCAGTGTCAGCTGAAAAACAAATTCCTTCTCCTCAAACCGGTATTCTTTCCGAAGCGCTGGCCCGCAGCTTGCAGATCCGATACCATCCTGGCGGTAATCCAGGCAAAGAACCGTATATCCGGAGGAAATCAATTCATAATTATGAGCTTTTTGCGTCAGCTCCTCCTGGGTATAAACCGATGCATGAAAGGAAAAGCTCTGTTCTGAAGCAGCCGAAAGAGCCGCCCCTCTGCCTTGTACCGTCACAAAATCACAATCGCTTCTGCTCCCATTCTCCTGAGGTCTTAAATAATCCTCATGCATTTCCTTTACCGTTGAGGTAAATAATCCATGATAGCTTGCTCTTCTCTTATCAATGTAATTTTCTGCCGGACCCAAGCCATAATAGGTGACCTGATCCATGCTCTCCGGAAGAAAGAAACGAAGGCCAAATCTTGGAAGTTCAGGGAATTCCACATCCCGGTTTACAGCCAGCCTCCCATCAATCACACCATCCGGTCCTATGGTCCACTGGGCCTTAATCGTTAAAATTCTCTGGACCACTGCTGCTGCCACAGACAATGAGGTTCTTATTTCCACCTGCCCCCCCTTTATTTCCCAGGAGGTTTCATAAGCTCTTGATACAGATTTATCATAATGGGCTGCCAGCCATTTATTTTTTATATACTGGTCATTGTCCGTAGGTGCTCTCCAGATGTTATATTCCATAGGGCGCTCCAGAAGAGTCTTGTTTTCAAATACCATCTCCTGAAAGCAGCCGGTCAGCTTGTTGTAGGTATAAGCAAAGTTTGTTCCATTGATAAACAGGTAACGGTCCTCTTCTTTGATCTGAAGAAATCCGCTGTCCCCTTCCTTTTTCAGCTGCCTCTCTAAAATGGAAACACTGGTCTGGTTTCTCTTATCTTCATTTTTAAGCAGTATTTCATCGAAGCCCAAAGAACTTCCGGCATCCAAGAGAGGGATGCTTTGTTTTAATAAATAATTGACCTTTAAATAGCAGGTACCTTTTTCAGGAATCTGAAAATCCAAAGTCAGGCTTCCTTTGCCATGGGGTTTTATTACAGGCATATCCTTATCATTGATAATCCCTTTTGAAATTGTCTCTCCGTCACGGGTGACCTCATATCCGATAACCATATAATCCTTTAAATCCGTAAAGTCCATGCGGTTTTGAAGCATCAGTTCCTTGTTTTCCTGATCAAAAGAGACCAGCCTTGCCGGACGATACACATTCTTAAATTCCATCAGTCCGGTGTGAGGTCTCCTGTCCGGGTACACCAGTCCATCCATGCAGAAATTCCCGTCATGAGGATACTCCCCGTGATCCCCTCCATAAAGGTACATCGGTTTCCCCTCCAGGGTCCTTCCCTGGTATATTGCATGGTCACACCACTCCCATACAAAGCCGCCGCAAATCCCGTCATACTGGTCAAACACCTGAAAATAATCCTCCAGGTCTCCCGGTCCATTGCCCATTGCATGACTGTACTCACACAAAATAAATGGCTTTCCTGCATCCCTCCCCATATATTCATGGATTTCTTCCAGCTTTGGATACATGCGGCTGTACAGGTCCAGATTGGAGAAATCATAATCCCTGCTCCTGTCACGGTAACGGGCCGACTCGTAATGAGTAAGCCTGGAAGGATCAAATGCTTTTGTCCAGGAAAGAGCGGCCTCAAAGGTACATCCATAAGCGCATTCATTTCCCATGGACCAGATCACAACGCTTGGCCTGTTCTTATCCCGTTCCACCAGAAGCTGCGCCCTGTCAACAGTTGCCTGGGTGAACTCTGCATTATCTGCAATGGCCCGGTTCCAACGGTTACACACCGCCTCCAGGGAATCATCCTCCAAATAAATGGAGCTCGTTCCATGACTCTCGTTGTCAGCCTCATCAATGACATAGAAGCCGTATTCATCACACAGCTGGTAGAACTGAGGTCCATCAGGATAATGGCTGGTGCGGATGGCATTGACATTGTGCTCCTTCAT
>JAEWRS010000021.1 GCA_023398855.1 Bacillota bacterium | reverse complement strand
GGATATGGTTCCATTTGCAGGAGATCAAAAAGATTTGGTTCTGGAAAAATTGTATGATGAGCTGGAAGGAAAAACACTGGTTCTTCAGAAAAAGGCCGGTAAAGCCATGTACCTGGTGGTGGTGACTGATACCTTGGATGGGGAGCTCTTTTTTGAGTCGGATAGATCTGAGAGGATCAGACAGGAATCGATTTTAAAAAACATACAGGTCATAGGCGTAAACGGTTATAAGAACCGAAATTGCGAATTCCGTTTAAGAATTGTCGGTGAGGATCTGAATATTACAAATGCCCAAACAGAAGCATTTGCAGTAATCGGAGAAAATTCTAAGGAAACAACAACTGTTATGGAACTTAAAACCAGGGTCCAGGAGTCGGAGGCCCAGGAGACAGAGGCACAGGAGACAGAGGCCCAGGAAACTGATAAGAACCTTTCAGAAGAGGTTGAGGAACCCCAAAGCCAAAACCAAGAAGTGACTGAGCCAGAGACGGAAGTAACTTCAAAGGAAGAGGTAATAGAGTCAGAGGAAGCAGAGAATAATACGGAAGAAGATATCGTTAAAGAGGAAGCAGGAAAAGAAGAAAAAAGCAGCGGTTCTGATTCTGAAGAATCCGGTGGAGCCATTACCGTAAGCAGTGGAGAAGTAAATGGAATTTCCTTAATAAGGCATGAAGTTCCGGTGCTTTTCGGTTCTGAGGATACACTGGCAACAGATTCTGAAGCAAAATTAAGCAACACAGCTTTAGAGGGTGCTGAGCTTGTATCTGTAGGAAATGCCAAGGTTCTTTCAGAGGAGGAACGGGCCTCTCTGATGGGAACGGATGTGGCTGTACTCAATGGGGAAGAAAAGAAAACCAGCGTATTATCCTTTCTCAGTAAGCCCTCCTTTGCTATGGTGGTACCCGGCTACGGAATCACCTTGCTCAATACAGAGCTGAGCGGTGAAGGAAAGCTCAGTCCTTATGAAACGGCTTTGACTTACTATGGACCAGATGCCACGGATGAAAAGGAAACGGTAGAAATAAGCCTTTCGCAGAGTAAAACAGGTTCCATTAAAGCAGGATTTTTATATACCTATACCATTACCTATACCATGCAGCCTGCACCTATCTACGAATATTCAGCCGGAGGAAAGTTATCTCTGTTTGATGTATATGAGAATGCAAAAATCCGGTTTGCTGTTCCGGATGGCATTATCCTAGAAGAACAGCCAGGTAAAGTGGAGCTGGTATCCTCTGATAGTGCGGGCAGGATTTACGAAATTGCTGCAGGAGATGAGCAGAATGTGATTCACCCAGGAAAGTCAGACAGCATTATGGTTAATGCTTATATTGATGGAAACGGAAGAAGAGCAGTTAGGGAGGAATTTGTACTGCCTGAAAACAGTGTTGCCTTTTATGCAGAGGTGAAGGTCGCGGATAAGACAGATACCCTTCATGTGACTTATCCGGGAAATGTTGAAACCATTACCTATGCAAAGCAGCCGGAGAAAACCACATTGACTCTTGTTTCTGACGATACATGGCATATTAAGAAGAGCTTAAATTCAAATGGCAAACCTTATACCATAATAAAAGACACAGCCGGAAATCCTGAATTTGTAGAAATCACCTATTTGATTGAGGTTGGTATGTACGGAGGCTCAAAAACCATATCCAGGCAGCCAGACGGAGTTGTATACCAGACGTATGGAAGAACCGGTTTTGAAGAAGGGTCTTTTAAGATAACGGATTCTCTTAACATTGTCACAGATAGAGCACCTGAGGCCATGAAGCCGGTTTCCGTAACCGCTAAGTGGGGAGATGGGACAAAAATTCCTGTGATTCACAATGAAGATGGGTCCATTACAATGAACGAATTCAAGACCAAAGGGCAGGAGGATAAGGATCATATTTACGTATCAGATATGGCTCCAACCTATAGTTCCTATTTAGTAACAGCCCTTTATCCCTATGAGCCGTTCTTATTAAATTATAATGATGAACGGATTAAAGATAATGATGTATTTACAATCAATAATAACGCCCACCTGGAATATGTTAAGCTGGGTACTGATGAGACAATAACGGAAGCTTCTGATGTGAAGGTTGCGGTCCATGAGTTTAACCAGCCGGCGGTCATTAAGATAAAGAAAGAAATTGACGAAGGACTGGGTGTAAATCAAAAATATGGGCTGGATATGGAAAAGGAATATTCAGGATCAGCTGGTTTTGAGATTTATTCTATGGACTCTGAGGGCAAACAGAATCCTTACGATAATTATACGGTTATTGATCGTGGGGGGCAAAAAATAAGCAATCGGAATATTGTGGTAAATCCTTCCAATGGCGAAGGAGAAAATGATTACTATACAACAGGGGATGACGGATATATTCAGATCCAGGTAGATCCGGGTACATATGTGATCAAAGAGAAGGAAACGGAAAAGCCAGTTGGGACCCAATTTAATTCTGCAAAGGTGGGAGCAAATCCTGTTGCTGTTGGGCAGGATATAAAAGTGACCTTAAAGGCAGGTGAAAAAGCTGAGGTCACAGTGGTAAATGAAGTCATTGGAAAAGGAGCTATTGAATTTTATAAAAAAGCTCGTACCTGGGACAGTATCGGTGTTAGTGACAGAGATTTAAATGTATTGCAAGAGGCAGAATTTACCCTGTATCAGAAAAAGGAGGATGGAAGTCTTACAGAGATTAAAACGGTAAAGTCTGATCATAAAGGGTATGTATTGTTTAAGCCCCTTACACCGGGGCAATACGTTGTAAGAGAAAAAAGTGCCAACGGTTATATTATTGACAACCACGATTATGAGGTGACTGTTTATGCCGATGAGACGTCGCCAATAAAATCCGGGGATAACTTTCTTGTCAATACCTTAAATCAGGCATATGTAACCGTGACAAAGTTCATGCAATCGGACAATGGAGATTATATCATTGTACCAGAAGCCTTTAGAACTGATTTTAATAATAAATTCTGGATTGAGGAAAATACAGGCGGAGCCTGGGAAAAAGTGATCATAGACTCAAAGACTAACTACGCTCTGGATGATGAAAGCCAGTTTACGGTTAAGCTTCCTGTTTATGATGGAAGCGGCCATGAGATCGCCTATCGGGTTGTGGAGGAAGTACCGGAGGGGTATTCTGACGGAAATGGAGAGGAAGCCGGTTTTTCACAGGTAATAGAGAAAGATAAGACATACATCTACAGGACCTTTGGTTTAAAACCGCTGGAAACAACTAAGGTGAGTTTAAAAAACAATAAGGGAGGGACTTTAAGGCTTCATAAGGAGACATGGTCTGTTAATGGTGAAAGCCTGAATAAGAATGCCTCTAAAAAAGGGTATCAGTTTAAACTTTATTACAAAGAAGGGAATACATTTACCCAGGTGCTGCCGGGAAATGTCTACACCACAGATGATAACGGAGATATCCAGGTAAAGGGCCTTGATGTATCAAAGGAATACTATTGGTCTGAAATTAACACCACCTTAAGGCTGGAAGCAGAAGATTCTGCAAAGACAATTACTTCTGAAGATCAGGTGTATATCGGACCTTATGGCGTAAGTAGGGAAAGTGATGCTTTGGTAAAAGCTTATAACATCCCTCAAATAATTCCTTACTGGTTATTTAAGAATGATGTCACTGAAAAGGATAAAACCTTATCAGCAGAATTCCAGATCATAAATGATAATGGAAACACTGTTGTTTATAACAATCTGAAAGTAAAGAATACGGGGACCTTTGTGACCCTTGACCCTGGAACTAATTATACGATGAAAGAGATTACTCCTCCTTATCATTATGAAAAAGGAGAAGATCTTCATATTACAACTCCAGACAAACCGGTAACACGGCAGCAATTGGAAGACTGGTTTAAGCAAAGCAGCACGTTTAACCGTTTGACCTTTCTTAATAAACCATATAAATCAGTTACCATTAAAAAGACACAGTATGATGCAAATGGAAATAAAGATACGGGCTTAAAAACAATAACGTTTCAGGCCTATGTAAAAGAAGGAAGCAGCTTTTTGGAAAAGGGCAGTTTAAAATCCAATTCTTCCACTCAGCTGTCACCTGATACATATTATTTTAAGGAAGTTGTTCCAAGCGGCAACATCAACCCTTATTACCTGCTTTCTGATGAAGGGAGGACATTGGGCGGGCATTCAGGCTATGAAGTGGTTGGTACTGATATCTATTATGGGCCTTTTAACATAACAGCAGCATCCACGTTCCAGGAAAAAAATCTGGAAATCTATCTGGCAGGGCCTGAGCAACCGTTAGTAAATTATAAAGACAACGGAAAAGTAATTGTCACTAAGAAAGATGCACTAAGGGAGATTCCTGTAAACGGTGCGGTTTTCGGTATCTTTGAAGCTGATAAGTTTGATGCAGGTCACTGGGCGGAAAGCATCAGCAGCCCCATTGAAACAGCAGTCACCACTGGAGTTGGTTCATCATTGGGTCAGGCAACCTTTAGCAGTACGAAACTTAAAATTTTTGATAAGGCTGGAAATAGAATCGCTTATGTTATTGCAGAAATAACACCACCAAATGGATATCTTCCATCCAATAATTATTTAACCACGACTTTAAAGGAAGGAAAGGTCATTACAACGGTCAACGGGGAAGCAGGCGCCAGCCCGCTTGTAATTAAAAATGAGCCCAAGCTGACCATTCGCACTCAAAAGTATTGGAGAGATGAATGGAATTACCAATTCTATAAAGTAGATCATGTTCTTGGAAATGTAAAACTAGCCCTTTATAGAGTCAATTCTGATGACAATACGAAAGCTGATTATGTGGAAACAGGAATCACGAATGCTTATGACGGCATTGCGACATTCTATGACATTAACCGGAATGATACTTACTTTGTAGTGGAAGTGCGGGTTCCCACCAAGTCTGAAACTGGCTTTGGTTTTGACCTGAATATGGGGAATAAGGCATCCTTAGCTGATGGTGATGAAGCGCCTCCAAAAACTCTTTCCGTATCAGAATTAAGAGGCGGAACGTACAATGCAGTGGAATATACGGGTCAAGGTCTTCTCCCCAATGCGGATTCATTAATCCAGAAGACCAATGATCTTTTAAACTACAAGTCATGGGTTCAGTTTAATGTGTTAAAAACCTGCGATGGGTTTTCGGTGAATGGAGCGACTCATCAGCCGGAAAAGATTAATGGAGCCCAATTTACCCTGTATAAAATGAAAGGGTCTGAAAAGAACCTTTCAGGAATTTCACTGACAGATTTATCCAATGAAAATCTGTTTGAAAAGGTAGACCGCTATGAAAGCGGGACCAGACTTGACCCTAAAACAGGCGGCAGAGTGAATGGGGAATTTGATACAGCAATTTTGGAAGATGGTAAAGTATACTGGCTGGTGGAAGATGCGGCGGCACCAGGGTATTTACTTCCTGGCGGACCTCAGATTGTGGCAGTATTTGTGCCAGAGAACTCCGGGTATTCTGGCGGTGGCAAAGTGCTTTATGAATATAAAGCTGGACGGAATGAGCAAATTGCTGTAGTGAAAAATCAACATGGAAGCGGTCCGGGAGGCCTTGATGCATACTATTTCCAAATTAAATTAAATAAATGGCTAAAAGATAACGGAAAGCCAGATGCAGAACCAACCCTGTTAGGTGGAGTGAAATTCCAGATATGGTTGTTAGACCCTGACAGTAAAGCCAAATTGCTTCCTATTGAAATTGTGGAAACAGGTTTGGAGTCTGATAACAGCAATAAAACAGGCTATGCCCTATCTAAAATGATAAACATGGGTAAGCTGAAGGAAGCTCTTGAACAAAAGGGCCTTGGAAATGATGGGAACAGAATCTTAAAGGTTGAGGATAACAATATTGTGAAAGCCCTCTTTGGACTGGAGGAAATATATGCCCCTTCAAAGGTGCAGATGGACCCGACTCTTCACTATTTGGAAGTACCTATCCCCCAAAATCAAGAATTCATTGCTGACCAGTACTTCTGGGAAAAGGATAGTACTGGGAAGATCCGCCTGATGAACACTGTTTTGGACCAGTATCCGGTGATTATCAGAAAATATGGATATGTACCAGATTCCAGTACATTTGGTAAAACGGATGAGGGACTGGATGCTATGGATATTCCCAAGACTCCATTAAGCGGCGTACGGTTTGAAATCTGGCGATATCAATGGGTAAATGGAACTTACAATTACGTAAAGCTTCCGGACACTTATACAACAGACAGCAATGGCATGATAAGGATTCCCAATGGATTACAGGCAGGACATTACCGGTTAAAGGAGACCATGACAAATCTCCAGCAACAAAAATACATTACCATGTATTCCGGAGTAAATGGTCTTTGGAGATATGTTACCGTTGGAAGCGGTCCCTGTACGGTGAATGTATACAATCCGGAAAAACCGGATTTGGTAATTGAGAAGACCACCTGGAATGGAGATCCTTCTGTAAGCCTTGATGGAGTTACATTTACCATTCAAAAACCAGGTGAAGGTGAAAGAAAGGCAGCTACAGCAAAGCTTGTGGATGGAAGATATGCCGCCAGCTTTAAGAATTTAAACAGCGGAGAATATTCTATCACAGCGGAAAAGCTAGAAGGCGGAGCAGCCAGTGCTGTTACTGACGGATATTTTAAAAAGGTAATGGTAAACGTAGGATATGAAGCCGTAGCGTCAGGGGAAAAGGTTTCTCTGGCGGCTATTGAAGGTGTAACAGGAAAACAGGCCTCTGCTGTTGTTAAAAATCCCCGTCTGGCTGATCTTGTTATTAATAAAGTTGATGCTGAGACAAAGAATAAGGGATCAGATATGGCTGGCGCTGTCTTTGCGGTAGAATACTCCAAGTTCCGCTCTGGTATTGATGTGATAGACGGGGTGCTGCAGAATGTTCTTGATGAAGGTTATATAAAACCAGAGCAGGATTTTGAAGCCGTCACAAAAAAACTCACAGATAACAATGACGGCACTTATACGCTGGAAAACTGTGAACCAGGTTGGTACCGGATCACCGAACAAGAAGCTCCAGCAGGCTATACCATGGATGCCCACCCAATCATTGTGCCGGTAGTTGCTGATATGGCAGGAAATTATGAGGGAATTCATACGGTCACCATTGAAAACAGGCAAAAAACAAAACTGATCGTGAACAAAAAGCTTTTCTTTGGTGAAGGATTTAAAAATGATGATAATATAGCAAAAGAGCTTCCCGATGAAATTGTATTTGACATTTACACCTATGCCCATAACAGCTATAAGAAGGTATTAGATGAATCCGGCAGTCCGGTTCAGGTAAAGCTTCGGAATTTTGAAGCTCTGGATGGTTATTACACGGCAAGCGGAACCGCATATCTTCCTCAAAATCCGGAGGGTGGCGCCTATTATTTAATGGAACAAAAAAATTCCAACTGGCAGCTTTCGGCAGCAGGTGGGGTGGAAAATGGAATTCTTACACCGGATGGCTATATAAAAGTAGGCGGGGATTCTGATTTTAGCTCAAAAAAGCCGGTATCCATTACAGTTGACAATGAATATGCAAAGACCAGAATCCGCCTTACTAAGGTAGATGCAGCTAATACCTCAGAAAAACTGTCAGGAGCAGCCTTTAAGCTGTATTCCGATCAGCTGTTGACAAAGGAAGTAGGAAGCTTTACTGAGGACGGTCAGAGCGGAGTATATGAAATCGTATTTTCCACTAAGGATTACAGCCCCGGAACCTACTATATAAAAGAGGTGAACGCTCCGATAGGATACATTGCAATCTCTACAGCCATACCGGAGGAAGGCCTGACCGCTGAAACAGGAAAAACCACAGAAATTACCGTGAAGAACCAGGGAGGTATTGATTTACAGATTACCAAATACAGCGGTAATGGAAATTCACAATCTCTTAAGTCCGGAATCACCATGGAGCTTTACAGAAGTTCCCAAGGGGGTACCTGGAATTATGTTGCAGAGGGTATCACCGATTCCCAGGGGATATTATCTTTCCGTGGACTTGAACTTTTAGCAGGCGATTCCTATGGATTTTATGAGGTGCCAAAGAAGGAAAACGGCTTTGAAACATTCCATATGGATTCCGTTCATGGGGTGGAGGGGACTATTCTTCCAGTAATTGCGGACGTGGCAAAGAACGGAGAAACGAAAACTGGTCTGGAACTTTATGTTGTTACAGGAAGCAGCACCGTTACACCCGGAGTCTACAGCTATGAGGCTCTTAACCAGGAAGCGCTGCCTTTAAAGCTTATTAAAAATGATATAAATAAGAAGGATAATCCAGGTGGTTTTGTAGCCGTTTCCATGAAGGTCTCGGAAAAAAACACTGGTAAGCAGATTGGTAATACAGTGACAGTGCCTTACGGGGAGAACGGGACTACTGTTCCACTTTTGCCGGGAACTTATATTATTGAAGAGGTGGCGGTAACCCATAACAGTCAGGGATATATCATAAACAAGGATGACGTGAGAACTGTTTACAGGAAAGAGGTGGAAGTGAAAAAGGGTGTGGTTCCGGAACCCTGTGAGTTTACAAATGTAAAACAGCAGACTGGAGTAACGCTTAATAAGACCTCTCTCACAACCACGTTAAAGGACTTATGGTGGAATCATGATCAGAAGGTAACTTATACTTTAACGCCTGAAGTGGTTAACAGCATACCTTTAGACCGGTTTGTTGTAACGGATACTGGGTTAAAGATGTTAGATTCAGAGAAAATGGAGCTTCCGGCTGATGAGTACACCGATGAAAAATACACCATTGTTTCTGTAAAGCCGGGAAAGGCCAGAGAACAAAACTACATTCAGGATGCAAAGACCGGAACCATTATGGCTGATGTGACTTTCTACGATTTTAAAGGAAACCAGGTGGGAACAGTCCAAAGCGTTGGGGTATCCGGTGAAGGAGAGATTGATCTGGTTCAGCCGGTAACCGGGGAAAAGGTGAAATCCTTCCAGATCAGCTACCGGGATGACACGTTAAAGGCTTCCACTGATAACCAATATGTACTTGGAAACCATTTTGTGCCTGGAAGCATTGAAGTGGAAGTAAAGCTAGACGGCCAGGATGCAAAGCTGTCCAACGGGTCCTTTAAGAAAGAAATTAAGTTTATCCGCAACAATGCTGAAGTGGCCATGGATTATAGACAGTGGGATATGAACGGAACATTGGTTCAGAGTCAGGATAAGAGCCAGGCGTCAACGGAATGTGATATTATGATAGTTCAGAGCCAGGCACCAGTTATTTCAGTGAAAAAGAGTGTTGATCCTATAAAAGGAATACAGCCAAGTGATATCCTGACTTATACCCTTTCAGTAAAAAATGATACAACAAGTGATGATACTGATATTGTGCCAATGAAAAGGCCCATTCTCATTGATTATGTTCCTCTTGGTGTGACTGTGCCAGGAGAATCCCTGGGTGAAAACCGTCTGTTAAAGGCTGTAACCTTAAAGGATGCTCCACTTGGCGTGGCGATTGAAAAGACAACGAAAAAGGTTGATCCAGCCTCTGGCCGGGAAACCTTGTTTATTCAGCTCAGCGGAGGCTTGAAAAAGGGAGAATCTGTTTCTGTAGAAGTAAAAGCCCAGATCACGGGAAGTATTATTAATTACGGAAAGAACATTCTCAATGAGCTTTATGTTACCAGTGATGTGAGGCAGCCGGCATTTTCATTAAACCAGACTGGTGCTTCCTTTATGATTAAAACAGATACAGGCAGCAAATGGCCCAGTGCAGACTTGCCAATGGATGTCCGGCTGCCAGATGATGATTACCGGATTTATGGTTACGCGTCGGATTCTGTTGAGAATACCATGAGCACCAGTACGGGTCTGGCTCTTTATAAAGAGGTAAAAGGAAACTTAGATTCCAGATTTGTGTCAGGATCAACCGTAGGTAAGGTAGCAAAGAGCGCCGAGGATACAGATCTTACGGATAATAATGGTACCGTATTTTACCGGCTCACCATAAACAATGCTTCAGCCAGTGATTATATCACAAAACTGCAGCTGATGGATATTCTACCGGAAAAAGGAGATATCAGTACCGGTAATTTTGAACGCTTCAGTGATTACCGGTTGAAGTATGAAGGAATTGAATCCATTGTAATAGAGAACAGGACAGATGATAAAGCAGGCAGAAAGGTGGAAAATTTCAGTAGGCAGGTAACCTATTCTCAAGCAGTATTTAATAACAAAGCAACCGCTCAGCAAGGAAAAGATTCATTACTGAATGATAACAAGGATGGGTTCTGGTCAGTAAATTCCAGTACGCCAACTGCCATCCGCATAGAGATCACTGACCCGGGATTTTATCTGGCTCCGGGAGAAAACCTGGTGGTGATCTACAAGACAGTTGTTCCCTATACTGATAAAGCGGTTTTAGATGACATTGCTTATGGTTATGCAGTCAATGATTTTGCAACCGCCTATAGCTTTAATAAGAGCGCTTCTATGGATCCTGCAAGCAATATAAAGTTCCCTCAGGCACAGACCAGCAATGCGGTTCAGGTACTTTTGGTTCCTGGGAATGTAAAGGTGTCAGGACGGATCTGGATTGACGACAATAACAATGGAATCCAGGATGAGAGTGTTACAGAAGACCATCTTCTCACGGACTTACTTCCAGTGCTTCATTCAAAGTATTTTAAGGTGAATCTTTTAAAATACGGCAAGAGCGGCGATGATGAGGTGCCGGGTACTGTGGAGGTAAGGGATGCCAGATTCCTGTTTGACGGGTTGACACCGGCGAGGCCTGTCGGTATCAAGGGATTTGATTTTACTTTGGAGCAGGAAAACAGCTGGTACAAAAACCAGTCACTGATTACAAAAGCACTAAAGGGAGAGGATCCGGCCCACTACCGGCTTTATGTGACAACAGGAACAATGCCGGCCGGTTATGAAGATCTGGTGCTTAAACTGACCAAACCCACTATGCTTTCCAAAGGGCAAAATGAGGAAGCAGGAAGATCAAGATATCCTGTATCTCTCGCAGAAGGCGGAAGGAATTACGAGGAAAGCCTTGACAGTAACTTTAAAGAGGCCAATGGTTCTTATGCATCGGAAGATTTCTTCCTATGGTCAGCAGGAAACAGTTATGATAATACAAAGGATATTGGTTTTGTACCATTTAGAAATGTAACCATTAAAAAGACCAATGAAGCCGGAAAACCTGCAGAGGGAGCCCATTTCAGCGTATACGGTCCTTACACCAACCAGGAGATGGAAGAGTACCGGCAAAATGGAATCCAGAATGCAGCAGACCTTGGAAGTCCGGTTGCCCAGGGCAATACGGTTCTGGATAACAATGAGGCAGTCTGGAGTGCCGGAGAGCTTCTCTATTACCGGAATTATATTGTGGTAGAGGATGGGGCACCTGCAGGATATGCAATTGCCAATGCACAGACCGATGACATGGTTTCCATGGCTTCTTATCAGGTAACCGGCCAAAAAGCCTGGGTGCTTCTCAGTAAAGAATTTAACACAGCGGAAAGAACCGTACCAAGTACCATAACAGTTAAGAACAGCTATGTGACAGGATCTCTGGAGTTTAGAAAGCTTGACGGGCTCACTGGAAAAGAACTTGGCGGAGCAGCCTTTAAGCTGGAAAAAAAGAGTGCAGTGCCAGAGGATGCATGGAAAGCATTTATAGAGGCAGTGAAGGCTGATCCGGGATCCATGGGAGTGACAATGGTAGAGGAAACCGGCAATGGGATAGAATTTGAAGTAGTATCCGGTAAGGTAACATTGACCGGAATCCCATATGGTACGTATACACTGTCGGAGATCCGGGTGCCAGACGGATATGATATTACGATGAAACAGGCTGATGTTGATTTCCAGATTCAGACTGACGGGGAGAAGGCAGTGCTTCCAGGTCTTGAGGATAATCTCATTAAAAACACCAGAACAGATTACAGCTTAAGCCTTAAGAAGGCGGATAATACCGGTAACGATAAGGTGGCTGGAATCAGATTTGCCATAACAGGTCCTGGAAAGTACGAAAACAGTTCATGGATTCCGTTTTTCAAGGAACAATTTAAGCTGAATGATTCTTTGAGGAGCGGATACGAAGTAAAACAAACTGACGGAGAGGGCCTTATTAAATGGAATCTTCCTTATGGGGATTACAAAATAGAAGAGCTGGATGCAGTGGGTTATGAACCGGTAGCACCATTCTACGTAAGAATTGATTTGAACGGAGATGTTTCTCTCTTAAATGGAGAGGGCCGTGGTGAGCTTATCTTTGACAGCAAAGAACAGAACCAGATCAACCTGACTGTAAAGAATGTGATTAAGACCGGTCCCCTATCCATGGAAAAGATTGACAAAGAGAACGGGAAAGCGATTGCAGGAGCACAATTTGAGTTAAGCGGAGATTCTGTGGTCAGCGGAGCGTTTAAGGCTTATCAGAATCATGTATCAGGTCTGGGCGTTTCCGGTGTATCAACTGGTAATGAGAACGGAAGGCTTTGGATCAGATTCCAGGTAGACGGAACAGGAGAGTCCAAGACAGGTCTTTTAGCCCAGATTCCATATGGAACCTATACCTTAACAGAAATTAAGGCTCCTGACGGATATTTATTCAGCAGCGGCAGTCAATGGACCAAAGCTTTTACCATGGAAAGTGATGAAGGCGTGAAGCTGATAAGTGGCAATGGAATTGTTAATACGCCTCATGAGCTGACCATTGAAAAACGGGATCAGAAAACAGAGGAGGCACTGTCTGGCGCAGTATTTATGCTCATGACCCCGGACGGAAAATACGTGGCTCTTGATGAAAACAACTCCTATACCGGATTAAAGGAAGGCCAGGTGGAAGGTTCAGCATTTACCACCAAAAGCAATGGAAGAGTTACTGTAAAACGTCTCCCGGCAGGCAAATATATTTTAAAAGAAACTATGGCACCTGCCAATTATGGCGTAACTGCTGAAAAGGAACTGACTGTGCTGCAATCTGGCAACTGGGAGACGGTTGTGGTATATGATTTAAGGAATATGGCCAAAATACGTATCAACAAGGCTGCATCTCATAACCATGAGATGAGGCTTGAAGGAGCGGTATTTGAGATTTACTCCGATAAAGACTTGACAGCACTTGCAGGAACCATGACAACTGAAAATGGCGGAACAGGGGAATCTAAGATGCTTTCGCTGGGAACCTACTATGTGAAGGAACAGAAGGCCCCTGCCGGCTATGAATTAAACGACAGAGTCTTTGAAGTGACCTTGCTGAGTGACAGAGAGTCTTATACGGTCCTTGCAGACGGAAACGATTTTGTTACCGATGACTATGGAACAGGTTCCCTGGTATTTGACAAGGTAGACAGTACCACAGGAGAAAAAATTGCTTCTGCCCAGTTCTCCTTAAACAGAAAGGAAACGAATGTTGACGGAGCCTTTGAGCGGTTTGCAGAGAATCTGGGGAAAAAGAGCCAGGCAGAGTTGGAGACAATGGGAATCATTGACGTTGAGACAGAAGGCGGAGAAATCCGTTTTACAGCGGCAAACGGTCACGTGGCTATAAAGGAAATACCATACGGAACCTATATTCTTAAAGAAATAAAGGTACCAAAGGGTTATTTAAGCCTGAATGGAAGGTCGGAGTTTGAGTTTGCTGTTACAGAGAACCAAAGGGAAGCAGACTTAGGAAACGGCAACGAGGTAGTCAATGAGAGAGCTCAGTTTGAGCTTCAGCTTAAGAAGACGGATAATCTTGGAAACAGTATAAGCGGAATTCCGTTTGAAATATTAGGTCCGGGACGGTATGAAGAAAACAGAGTTTTATCAATGTTTGGAGCAAACCGGTTTAAGACTGACAGGAATTCTGATACAGGATTATTTACCACTGGAGCTGACGGCTTGATTCATCTGGGACTGAAGCATGGTGATTACCAGATCAGGGAGGCTTCTTCTGACCGGTACGATTCCATTGATCCGTTTTATATCAGAATTGATGAGGAAGGCAAAGTAAGCATCTTAAAGGATAACAGCAATGCAGCAGTGATTTCAAAGGACGCTCTTGTAACTGTTACCGTGACTAACAGGATCAGCACCGGAAATCTGGAAATGGAAAAGGTGGATGGCGAAAATACCGGAAAAAGGCTTGAGGGGGCAGAATTTGTGCTGTCAAATCTTTCGACCCTGGTTCCGGGAGCCTGGGACAGCTACCGCCATCAGGCAGCAGCAGATAGCGCTGTCTGGACGGCCGGTCAGGTGGTAGGAAATACCATAACCTTTGCGTTAAACGGAAAAGGAGTGATAACAAACCTGCCCTACGGTACCTATCGCCTGACAGAGATAAAACCGCCTGAGGGATATCTTCTTGGAACGGTTCCATGGACAGCAGACTTTACCATTAATGAAACCAATAAGGAAATCCGTTATACAACACCGGGATTGCTTGAAAAAACCAATGGTGCCATTGCCAATACGCCGTCAAAAATCACTGTAATAAAAACCAACGCGGTTTATGCGGATGTGAAGCTGAAAGGTGCTGAGTTCATACTAAAAGCCTCCAATGGATCGTATGTGAAGCTGGATAGCGGCTCTTTTGCAGGATACACGGACGACAGGGCTGCAGCGGGAACGTTTGTGACGGACAGCACCGGACAGTTTGAAATAAAGAGACTCCCAAAAGACACCTATGTTTTCATTGAAACAAAAGCACCTGTGGGATATTATATTAACAGCAATATCCCACCTGTGACCTTAGATGGAATCAACAGTTTTACGATTACCATTCAGGATGAGTTATACAGAGAGGATGGTTCATCGGGAGAATCTGGAAGAGTGAACCCAGGCCGTCCGGGCATCCCGGTGACAATTGTACCGGACCCGGTACCACTTGCCAATCTGCCAGGTAACAGTTCCCTTGAGCTTTTAAATGTTGATGACGGGAAGATACCACTTGCCAATCTGCCAAAGACGGGAGACCGGCAAAAAGCCGTTGGAAAGGTAATGGTGGTCCTGTCCGGATTCATGATGGCTCTTTATGCAGCACTTAGCAAAAAGAAAAAAGAAAATTAAGAAAATAAAGGAAAAGTGTTTATTGACTTTATTAAATGAACTTGTTATAATTTTTTAGAAGTTATGACAAGGCAAAGGGGCCGGAACTCACAAAAGTTCTGGCCCCTTTTTGCCCTTTAGGCAACTTACTCATATAAGGAAAATATGTTTAAACAATCCAAGGAGGAAAATATTATGTCATATGTGGATGAAGTCTATGGCAGAGTCGTAAGCCAGAACCCAGGAGAAGCCGAATTTCATCAGGCCGTGAAAGAGGTTCTTGATTCTATCAGGCTTGTCATTGATGCCAATGAAGAGAAATACCGCAAGATGGGTCTTTTAGAGCGTCTTGTAGAACCGGAAAGAATTATCTCCTTTCGTGTGCCATGGGTAGATGACAACGGGCAGGTTCAGGTGAACAAAGGTTACCGTGTCCAGTTTAACAGTGCCATCGGACCGTATAAGGGAGGACTGCGGCTTCATCCTTCTGTAAACCAGGGAATCTTAAAATTCCTGGGTTTTGAGCAGGTTTTCAAAAATTCTCTGACAGGTCTTCCTATCGGCGGCGGTAAAGGTGGTTCCAACTTTGATCCCAAAGGAAAATCAGACAGAGAAGTTATGGCTTTCTGCCAGAGCTTTATGACAGAGCTGTCCAGATACATTGGAGCCGATCAGGATGTTCCTGCCGGAGATATCGGTGTGGGAGCAAGGGAAATCGGATTCTTATATGGTCAGTATAAGAGGATGACCGGCTTATATGAGGGAGTTCTTACGGGAAAAGGCTTAACCTACGGAGGTTCTCTGGCAAGAACCCAGGCTACCGGATATGGACTTGTTTATATTCTTGATGAGATGTTAAAGCATAATGGCAAGGAGCTGGCCGGTAAGAATGTTGTGATATCCGGTTCAGGAAACGTTGCAATCTATGCTACGGAGAAGGTACACCAATTAGGCGGTAAGGTTATTGCATTAAGTGATTCCAATGGTTATATCTATGACAAGGATGGCATTGATCTGAACCTGATTAAGGAAATTAAGGAAGTACGCCGGGGACGTATCAGGGAATATGCCAATGCGCTTCCAACGGCTGTTTATACAGAAGGAACGGGCATCTGGAGTATTCCATGTGACATTGCTCTTCCATGTGCAACACAGAATGAATTAAATCTTGATGATGCAAAATTGCTGAGAGCCAATGGCTGCTTTGCAGTCGCTGAGGGAGCTAATATGCCTTCTACCAGAGAAGCTACCGATTTCTTCCTGGAAAGCGGAATGCTTTTCATGCCTGGAAAGGCTGCTAACGCAGGCGGAGTTGCAACCTCTGCCCTGGAGATGAGCCAGAACAGCCAGAGGCTTTCCTGGACTTTTGATGAGGTAGATGAAAGACTTCATAAGATCATGGTTGATATTTACGCAAAGGCTGCTTCAGCGGCAGAGCGTTATGGAGTAAAGGGAAATTACGTGGCGGGAGCCAATATCGCGGGCTTTGAAAAGGTAGTTGAAGCCATGACGGCACAAGGAATTGTATAGAAAACAAGGGGTCTGTTCCGATTAATTGGGAATGGACCCCAATTTTTAAAATAAGAAAATTATGCTGGCATTATCATGAATTTTAGTATATAATAAACGGTAAGGCTTGAGGCGGAGTATTCTTCGCCTTATTGTTTTCCCGGTATTGCTTACTTTAAGTAAGGCGATATCCCAGGTAGAGTTTCGCAAATCCGCCGTTCCAGAAGCCAGAGTGAATCGAGCTTCTTTTATATTTCAGAAAGCAGGTGATGCTCCTATGCATAAATTTTTAAGAACCATTGGTTTCAGCCTATATCAAAAAGACAGGGAAATAGATCAGTTATTGGATAAGCTCTGCGAAGATTTGTCAGGCTTGAAACGGATTCAGATTGACGAGGAATCCAATCTTTGCGAACTTCGCAGAGAAGTGGCTCCGGGTATGGGAATTGCTGTCTTTGGAGAGATGGACCGGGAAGGGAATTTTCAAAGAAGTTACTATTATCCGTACTTGAAAAGCAATGATATGACATCAGACGTAGCCTGTTCCATCCAACGCCATACTGAGCGTGAAACCTACGCCGGCCTTATGGAAGAATATAAGGTGGGGATTTCACTCATATTTTATATAGACAATTCCTTTGAATGCAGGGAGCGGGTTATCGACCATCACCCCGTGGATACAAAGGACGTCTACCTTACCGGGCTTGCGGTAAGCGGAAAGGTTCTGCTTCCCATTCAGAAGACAGATACACAAAGGGAAAAGGCCAGAGTGGCGGCAAAGGACCGTAATACGCTTTTAGAAGCGGCAAAGAACGGCGATGAAGATGCCATGGAGACCCTTACCATTGAAGATATTGATTTATATTCCCAGGCCTCCAGAAGGGTGATGAAGGAGGATTTATACTCTATCATTGATTCCTGCTTTATGCCTTGCGGCGTGGAATGTGACCAGTACTCCATTATTGGAGAGATCATAAAGATAGAAGAAAAGAAGAACCAGATCACCAATGAAGAGGTTTATGATTTTACCCTGGATTGCAGTGACCTTACTTTCCATGTGGGAATTGCTAAAAAGGATCTGACGGGAACTCCTGAAATCGGACGCAGGTTCAAGGGGCAGATCTGGATGCAGGGAACCGTGAATTTTGCGGAGCAGGTGGAATAAGTACAAAATTGTCTTGACGAAACGTCAGTTTGTGAATATAATAGTAAACGGACCTTAAAGGAATGCAGAGCAGAACAACAGTTCTGCCATATCTTTACCGTTTCCTATAGGCGTTTTAGCAGCTCAGCAGGATAGAGCGCCGCCGCCAAAGAGAACTTAGAGTTTCACTTTTTAGGGATTCGCCCACAAAAACTTCATATGTGTTTCTGTAGCTCAGTAGGATAGAGCGTCCGCCTCCTAAGCGGAAGGCCAGCGGTTCGAATCCGCTCAGGAACACCAGACGCACCGCCGAAAGCCTTGTTTTTACTTGGTTTTCGGCTTTTTTGATTTCAGGAAAGGTTGACCTTTTCCTATTACGGCATTTTGTCTCTGAAAAATTCCTGCTAATAAAATCACTTCTTATCAGCAGTCCGGATAGACCGGGTGGTAAGGACTTTACAAACAACAGTAACTGAATAAGAAGCAGCCACCAGCAAGAGAATACCTGGTTTGGCTGCTTTTTCTCATGAATTGTAATTAGTTACAATTTGTATCGTCGAAAAGCAAAAAAATAGTAATAAAAATACATAAAAAGCTTTACAATGTATCTAAAATACAATATAATGTAGTAAATAAACAAATTTAAACTAAAAAAGGAGGTTATATACATTTTGTATTGAAACAGGGTAAGGTGAAAAAGTGGTTAAGAAAATAAACAAAAGTAAATGGAGGCAATTATTTATGGCAATTAGCTTTTTAAGATGTGATGATCGAATTATTCATGGTCAGGTAGTTACCCGCTGGGCGATGGAAAGGGAATGTGACGGAATCATTGCGGTAAATGATAACGCTGCAAATGACCAATTAATCCGCCAGGCATTAAAAGCTTCTTCAGACAAAAAAACGTTTGTATGGACATTGGAACAGTTTCTTATCAAGATGGAGGAAGCTACCAACAGTGGGAAAAATTATTTTGTTATAACCAAAGAGCCACTGACAATGTGTAAATTGTTGGTTGACCACAATATGAAAACAAAAGTAAGCATTTTAAACGTTGGCCCCCAGAGTGCGAAAGAGGATACCTTGAAGGTGGGGAAAAACTGCGATGTTACAAAAGAGGATATCAGGGTTTACGACAAGATATTTTCAAAAGGCTATGAAATCGAATATCAGATTGTTCCTGATGCAACAAAAGTAAAGTATTCAGCTGTCAGAGAGAAGTTGTTGGCATATGCAAATGAAGAAGTATAGGGAGGTATCGTATTATGACAATTAGTATCGTTCAGGCAATTATCATTGGAATTCTTGCTTACCTGGGTACATTGATGTCACCATGGCTGTTAGGCTGTATCGGCGGCTGGTATATTTTGGGACGCCCATTAATCTCTGGGTTTGTAATTGGCTTAGTGTTAGGAGATGTTCAGACAGGTATTATTGTTGGTGCTGCAGTTCAAATGGTTTTTATTGCTATGGTAACGCCTGGCGGAACCATGCCTACGGACTTAAATGCGGCAGCTTTTATCGGTGTTGGACTGGGAATTGTGGCAGTAAAAACAGGTTCCAATATTGAAGCGGCAGTAGCAATTGCCACGGCAATGGGAGCAGTTGGAGTTGTATTACATAATGGTGTCTGCATTATAAACTCAGTATTCAACGAGCGTGCAGTAAAAGCAATTGCAGTTGGTAATGAAGCCTCATTTTTAAGAAACCACTGGATATGGCCGCAGCTGCTTTTATTAGCATCACGTCTGGTTCCTACTTTTATGATTCTTTATTTTGGGCAGGACATTGCTGGCTGGATTATCAGCACATTTCCTGCAGAGTCTTTTGTTATGCGTGTATTAACTGTTTTAGGAGGATTATTTCCTGCTATTGGTGTTGGGTTATTGGTTAAGAATCTTGCAAAAAATGTATTGGACCTGATTCCGATTGCTTTTGGATTCACAATGATTTCAGCTATTGGAATCAATATGGTGTCTTTAACTGTGATTGCAGCATTTGTTGCATTTATGAGCTACCAGAAGAGTGGCGTTGTTCAAAGAGCGGTTATTCAGAATGATAATGATATGGAGGAGGTGCTGTAAATGAAAAAGCTATCCAAGAAAGCTTTGATCGAGAGCTGGGTTCGATGGGAAGCCGGATACCTGGCTGATATGACTTATCAATGGGAAATGGCATTTGGCTTTGGTGATTCTATGATTCCGATCATGAAGGATCTATATCCAGGTGATAAAGAGGAATTGAAAAAAGGGCTGCAGCGCCACAGTGGTTTTTACTGTACAGAGCCACAGCTTGGCAGCGTGATTGGCGGTGTTGTATGCGGACTTGAAGAAGAACGGGCCAATGGTGCAGACATTGATGATGAGACAATTAACAGTATCAAAGTCGGACTGATGGGACCGCTTGCCGGTATTGGTGATGCAATGATTCCTGGCATGCTCATTCCCCTTTTGCTTTCTATTGCTGTTGGAATAGCCCAGGGAGGCAGCATATTAGGCCCATTATTTTATATTGCGGCTTACCTTGGAATTGTCGGCACGATGTCATATGCCCTGTTTATGAAGGGATACCACCTGGGGACTAAATCAGTTGATATTTTAATTGGTGAGACAGCACAAAAGGTCAGAAAAGCAATTAACACACTTGGTGCAATTGTTGTAGGTGGAGTTGGGGCTTCCTTTGTATCCTTGAAATTAAACTTCCAGATAGGTGCAACGGCGGACAATGCAGGTATTGTGGCAAATGATATGGTGAACTCCATTTATCCAAAGCTGCTTCCATTATTTGTTATTATCCTTAGCTGGTGGCTGATGTCGAAAAAAGGTGTTTCATCATTAAAGATGATTTTGGTATTCTTAGCGATAGCAATGGCAGGAGTGGCTATTGGAGTCTTTTAAGGGGGAATAAATATGGAAATGATTAAAATACCTGATGGTTTCTTAATTGGGACTTCAAGCAGTGCGTGGCAGATTGAAGGTACCAGTGGAAAATCAAAAGAACAAAAGAGCTGGGCAGAATTATTTTATGACACGAATCCGGAAATCTGGGTTGATCAGATCGGGCCGGAAAAAGCCAGTGATTTTTACCATCATTACAAAGAAGA
>JAEWRS010000006.1 GCA_023398855.1 Bacillota bacterium | reverse complement strand
GTATCCAGATTACCGATGTTTTTTTTCGTTTCCATGGCCACTATTTCATTGTCCCTGGTAAGCTGGGTGATGCAGGCCGGAAAAAGGACAATGGCCGTCCCCACCGCTCCAAAAAGGACTGCCGCATAAAGAAACGCCTCCTTAAAGGCTCTTTTCCAAAGCTTCCAAAGAACATAAACTGCTGAAAGGTAAAAGGCGAAAATAACAAAGTAATATTGGGTCAGCAGCCCACAGACTGTCACAACGAAGAGAAGAATCAGCGCTCTCCACCTCTGTCCTTCTTCCTCCAGCCTGACATGCAGATACCCGCTCAATACAGTAAAAAGAGTCATTGCCATGTACATGCGGATGTAGACGGTATAGCTGACTGCACCAGCAGAAAATCCCCATATGACCACTGGAACAAGACCAAGCCAGGGACTTTTCATCAGTCTGTTTCCAAGGAGCCACAGGAATATCCCACTGAAAAGAAAACACACCAGGTTAATACCTATACCAAACCACTTAGAATAGATTTCAGGAAAAAAGGAAGAGACCGTGTGGAGAAGGAGGTAAAACACAGGCGGATGCACATCCTTGCTCTGATTATATACGACAGAACCATATGCAAACTCTTCCCCCTTTTGTACGGTTAAGTAATCATCTATGACAGTCTTATCTGCCCACTGATCAAAAATCTGATTCCCATAGGAAGTGATAAAGGGCCTATAATACCCATTAGACAATCCAAAGGAATAGATTTCATCAATAAAATATCCTTGCTTCTGGCTTCCGAACCAGAACATAACACCGGCCTGAAGTATAAGAATAAAAATCAAAGCCAACAGAGCCCTTCTTTTTTCTTCCTTCCACTGATTCATATCTTCCTCCTGACTACTTCCTGGTAACATGGGCACAGGCAGTCTGCTCTACCGGCTGCTTACCAATCCGTGGGGAATTCAGATAATCAAAATACAAAGGTGTCCCGCCAGTATGGATATAAAGAATGTTCTGAGGTTCATGAGACCATGCTTTTAAATACTTTAACATCCCTGAAAAAGCTTTTCCTGTATAGGTAGGATCCAGGGGGATGCCAAAGCATTCCATCATCATACGGATCACTGACTCTATATCCTTATCATAAAGACCATAACCTCCGCACACATACTCAGCCTCAAAGTGTACGTCTTCCACTCCAGTCCCTGCGAACCGGGCCACCTCGCTCGTTCCACGGTCCCATGGACGGGCAATGGAGATTCCCGTGATATCTGCATGTCCTCCATACTGTTTCTGTCCGGCAATAAGGCCTCCCTGAGTCATACCTGTTCCACTGGCTAAAAAAATCCGGTCAAAAACAATCCCATGTTCTTCCTGATAATCCATCAGCTCCCCATAGACTTTTCTGTAAGCTCTGGCCGCCACCTCTTCATTTCCCATTCCATAACGATCTCCAAAGACATAATAAGGCCGGTATCCCATGGATTTCAGCTCTTCCAGAAGTTCATCAACTGCTTCTGCTACGTTATTTTTATGACAGAAGCGGATGTGAGCACCAAATCCCTCTACCAGCCTGCTGTTGAAGGTCCCTTCCTCCACCACATCTTCTCTGGGTGTGAGCACGTAGCATGGAATCTCATATCTGCTGCACATATTGGCAAGGGCGCGGCACATATTGGACCGGCTGCTTCCATAGGCAACCAGGCAGTCACAGCCCTTTTCCTTCATATCCTGGTAAAACTCCCAGGCAATCCGCACCTTATTCCCGCCAAAGGAAAAACCGATGAGGTCATCCCGCTTGATAAAAATCCTGTCACCTGTATCCCAAGGCCTGATTTCCTGCACAGGTGTCCTGAGCATTACATCGTTCATTGACCGTTCCTTTCTATCTGTCCGGCCCCTAAAATAATGCCGCAAATGCGGTCCACCTGCTCCAGGGGAAGTCCCGCATACAAAGGCAAAGTCAAAATTTGGTCCGCCACCTTTTGGGCAACCGGGAGAGATATGTGGGAAAACCGTTCCTCATAGCATTTAAAGTCCGTGATCAGTGGATAAAAATACTTTCTGGCAAAAATATGGTGGGAAGCCAGCAATTCATATACTTCATTCCTTGTGAGAGAAAAGCCGTCAAATACAACAGGAAAATAAGCATAATTATATCGGATGCCTTCTTTGTACTCCATCAGCCGGATACCGGGAATTCCTGTCAGATGCTTCCGGTACTGTTCCGTCACCAGCCTGCGCTGTTCCATGTTGTCATTAACATGGCGGAGATTGCAGATCCCCATGGCTGCCTGGAATTCATTCATTTTTGCGTTGCCGCCAATGTACTCTACCGACTCCTTGCCTGTGATACCGAAATTTTTCAAATAATTAAACAGGATTTCCAGAGAAGGATCATGAAAAGTCACAGCCCCGCCTTCAATGGTGTTAAACACCTTTGTGGCGTGAAAGCTGAACATGGAAGCGTCTCCAAAGGCCCCGATTCCTCTTCCGTTCACCTCCACACCAAAAGCGTGAGCTGCATCATAAATTACTTTTAAATTATGTTTTTTTGCGATTTTCTCGATTTTTTCTATTTCGCATACATTTCCATAAACGTGAACTGGCAAAATAGCACTGGTCTTGTCCGTTATGAGCTCTTCCAGCTTATCCGCATCCAAGGTATAGTCTTCTTCCCGGATATCGCAAAAAACTGGTGTTAAGTTATTCCTCACAATGGCATGGGTGGTAGACGCAAACGAAAACGGAGTGGTAATTACTTCTCCGGATAAATTCATGGCCTGAAGAGCCATTTCAAGAGCCATATGCCCGTTGACAAACAAAAGCAGCTTCTGTACCCTTAAGTACTCCTTTAACTGCTCCATCAGCTTTTCGTGGAATTCTCCCATATTCGTCATCCACGCAGTTTCCCAGATGGGGCGTATCTCTTCTATAAACTCTTCATAAGAAGGCATGGAAG
>JAEWRS010000559.1 GCA_023398855.1 Bacillota bacterium | reverse complement strand
GGTTCTTCCATCAAGTCCTTTGAAAGTGTGTTGCTGATGGAAACTCCGTCCACATTAAAATTAAATTCTTTCTGATAATACTCGAACATTGGTTTATCCATTAACACAAAATCATATTTTCCGCCTTCCACATCCTGGATCTGCAATACAAGGTCCTCGTCACTGTATTCAATTACTATGGGATTAGAAGGATTGGCGGAATTATAGTTTTCCAGGGCAGTGGTAATATTGATCCCTGCCTGGGAAATGGTCTTTAACCCTGCAAGGTCAGCCCAGGTCCCGATACCCGCAGCTTTGTCACTGCCCTTTGCAAAGATGGCAACATACTCATTGGCAAAGATGGGGTCAGTGAATAAATACTTTTCTTTCCGCTTCTCATTTTTAGCAAAATTATTCACACCAATCTGGTACCGGTCAGAATCCAGGCCTGCAAATATGGAAGGAAAATCGGTTACTTCAATTTCAAGCTTATATTGAGGGAGGCGGTCAAAAATGGCTTTGATCAGTTCAGTGTTGTGACCCGTCAGCTGGTTACTGCTGTCCACAAAGGTAAAAGGCTTTGGGGAACCGCCTGTTGCCGCATGAATCACCACCGGTTCAGCCGTTCCCGCAGCTTCACTGCTCTCCACCTGCTTTGCCGGTTCAGCCGTGCTTTCGGTTTTTGCTGTTTCACCGGCTGTTTCTGATGCCGCCCCATTGGCGCTGCTCTTGCATCCGGTAAGCGCTCCTGATACGGCCACTGCCAGAACCACTCCTGCAACTAATTTGCCTGGAATATTTTTTTTCATAATTATTTCTCCTCTTTTTTCCTTATTACTGCAATTCCTGGGGCACGAACCACAAGCCAGTGTTGTTCTCTTTCATATACTCTTTCAGTTCATCGGAATGATAAGCAGCCACAATATCCTTTGCCCATTTTGTATCTTTGTTTTCTTCCTTTACTACCACCTGTAAGATCAGATGATCCAGAATATCTTCCTGCAAAACGGCGGTGGATGGGTCAATGCCTGCATTATAAACAATGCTTCCTGTGATAACAGCATAGTCAAAATCATCCAAAGCAGGAGGAATGTTTAAGGAATCCATTTCCACAAATTTAATGTTATATTTGTTTTCCACAACATCTGATTGTTTTACCTTTTCAAGAGGAACATCCGGATTGAGCTTAATCCAGCCTGCTTTTTGCAAAAGGGCATAAGCACGCGCCGTATTGGATGCATCATTTGGTACTGCAATTGTGGCACCATCGGTTATGGCTTCCAATGATGTGTTTTTAGCGGAAAACAATCCGGCGGGAACGGTTGGTATGGGCGAAATGGGAAGAAGGTTTCCATTCTGGTTTTTGTTGAAATTATCGGCATAGGCGGTGTGCTGCTCCACATTAAAATCAATTTCACCTTCATTTAAAGCTGTGTCGTTTTGTAAAAGATCGGAAAAATCCACCACCTCCAGTTTATAACCCTGCTTTTCCAAAATGGGCTTTACCGCCTCTTCAAACAATACGGTATACGGTCCTGCTGCTTTCCCGTATTTTAAAGTTGTTTTGTCCTGACCGGCCTTGCTCCCGGTATTGGCAGAGCAGCCTGCGACTGCGACAATAAGTAAAGCTGCCATAACAGATATTCCAAGTTTTTTCATCATTAAATCCTCCTCTATTTGCGTGTTCTTACACGTTTTGATAAATAATTACCAATCCCCTGGATCAGCTGTACAAATACGATCAGCACGATTACGGTTGCAATCATCTAGGGGGTATTAAACTGGTGATAACCATAGGTTAATGCCAGATTTCCCACGCCTCCGCCTCCAATGGCGCCTGCCATGGCAGTGGCCCCAAGAAGGCCAATGGTACCGGTTGTCAGGGACAGGATCAGGGAGCCCATTGCTTCCGGCAGCAAAAAGTGCCAGATTATCTGCATGGGGGTGGCGCCCATTGCTTCTGCTGCTTCCATGATTCCTTTGTCAACCTCAAGCAGGGAGCTTTCTATTAAACGGGATAAAAAGGGCGTAATATAAAACACCAGGGAAACCAGTGCGGCCCGGGTTCCGATTCGGGTGCCGACAATGATTTTTGTCAAGGGCATTATTGCCACCAGCAAAATAATATAGGGAACGGAACGCACAATATTAATGGTGTAATTAATCAGGCTATACACTGCTTTATTCTGCAGGATGCCGCCTTTGCGTGTCATGGTAAGCAAGATGCCAAGGGGAATTCCAAAAAGCGACCCAAGGAGAAGTCCCCAAAACAGCATATAAGCGGTCTGGCCTGCGGCAGCCGCCATCTGCTCTCCGGTAATTCCTAAATATTGCTCAATCATAGTTTTCCTCCTGTTCCCCGGTTAAGGTTAAGACTTCCGCACGGACTCCGGAATCTTCAATAAACTTCTGCACCTCATCAACCTTTTCCTCAGAACCAAACACCTGCACAATCATGACGCTGAACACGATTCCCTGAAGCTGACAAACCGTTGCAAACAAAATGCTGTTTTCCACGTGATATTCCGCGCTTATGCGGTACAACAGGGGTTTCCCTGCAGTCTTTCCCTGAAAGCGAAGACGGAAAATCCGGTTTTCCCTATGATCCTTCCTTATTTCCCTGACCAGGCTTTCTGGTATGCTGTCGTTAATCACGGTTTTTACAAAGCTCCTGGTGATTTTATGCTGGGGATTGCCGAATACTTCAAGTACGGTCCCCTGCTCCAGAGCCCTTCCGTTATCCATGACAGCAACCTTGTTGCACACATTACATATGACATTCATTTCATGGGTAATCAGGAGAATGGTTACGTTCAGCTCTCTGTTTATCTTTTTTAACAGCTCCAGAATGGAGTCAGTGGTCTTTGGATCCAAAGCGCTTGTAGCCTCGTCACAAAGCAGGATGCTGGGATTAGTGGCAAGGGCCCTGGCTATGCCTACCCTTTGCTTTTGCCCCCCGGAAAGCTTTGATACATTGGTATGGATTTTATCCTCAAGTTCCACAAACTGCAAAAGCTCATTTACCCGTTTCTCGATTTCTTTTTTCGGCACTTTGTTTAAAACCAGAGGCGCCGCTATATTCTGAAAAACAGATTTGGACTGCAGCAGGTTAAACTGCTGAAAAATCATTCCAATGTTTTTTCTCAGCCTGCGCAAATCCTGCTTGGATAAGGTGGTGATGTCTGTGCCGTCTACCAGCACCCTCCCCTCTGACGGGCGTTCCAGTAGGTTTACCAGCCGTACCAGGGTTGATTTGCCTGCTCCGCTAAATCCCACCACTCCGAAAATGTCACCCTTTTTCACCCTAAGGCTGACCTGGCGCAGGGCATGAACTTCACCTGATGCAGAATCAAACCACTTGCTTACGTTTTGGATTTCAATCATGGGAATTCTCCTCCTTTGCTGGAATCCATTCACCGCTTTTTATGGCAGAAAGGGTCCTTTGAGCCAGGGCTGCAAAATAATTAACAGCCGGTTCCAGCGCGTTGGTGTCTACCCGGAACTTCGGATGATGGTTGGGGCAGGACTCTCCCGTGCCAATACGGATGAAAAAGCCCGGGATTTTTTCCTGGTAAAAGGCAAAATCCTCTCCGCCGAGAGACGGCAAAGGTGTCTGGACCTTTAAGCCCTGTTCTTTGGCTATGGTGGCTGCCACCTGTTCCAGGCTTATGGCGTTATTTGTAGCAGGCGGCCCTGCAAGCCAGTGAATCTCTGCCGCAGCCCCCTGAGACAGGGCAACATGCTGAACCAGGGTGCGAAATCGTTCTTCTATGAGCCTGCGGTTATGTCTGCCCATGGTGCGTACGGTTCCTTCAAGCTCCGCTGTCTGGGGAATCACATTCCACGTATTTCCTGCTGTGATCCGGGTTACGCTGAGCAGGCCCTGGGAAAAGGGATCAATATTCCGGCTGACAATGCTTTGGGCAAGGGTTACAATTTGTGAGGCAGTGAGTACAGGATCTATTCCGTCCTGAGGGTGGGCCGCATGAGTGCCTTTTCCTGTAAGCTTAACCGTAAATCTGTCAACAGCGGCTGTGATGCTTCCGGAGACAATTCCAACGGTTCCCACTGGGAGCGTGATATCAGTATGCAGGCCGTATATCCCGTCAACATCATCAAGCACTCCTGTTTTAATCACTTCCAGGGCGCCGACAGAGGATTCCTCTGCGGGCTGAAACAGGATTTTAACTCTTCCCTGCAAGTGCTCCCGCTGCTCCTGCAATACTTTTGCCACATACAGCATCACAGCGGTATGAAAGTCGTGGCCGCAGGCGTGCATCTTTCCTGCTATGGCAGAGGCATAGGGCAGCCCGGTTTCTTCCTGCACAGGCAGGGCATCAATGTCGCAGCGCAATGCTATGACCGGCCCGCTGTCTGCGCCTTGGATTTCTGCAACCAAACCTGTTTTTAAATCCAGGTCCAGGATATGGACCTTGTGATATTCTAAAAACTCACGGATCCTCCTAGTTGTCTCGTATTCTTCAAAGGAGAGCTCAGGGTTTTGGTGAAACCAATAAAATGTTTCTGCAATCTGGTAGTAAAACGGAACATGGGACATGAACAATCCAACCTTTCATAATTTAGTGCTTATAACAGCAAGTGATGCTTTGCATAATTCCATTGATTATCAAAATCCGCAATGCGGTTCCTGTATGGCTTGTGTGGCGGCTGCCTTTCCGAATCTCTCTGCTATTGCCATATGTTCTTCCTTCTTTCCCAAATTTGAGTACAAAAAAAGCAGATGCCCTCTGACACCTGCTTCTCTACACATTAACGCCATGCATAGGAGCTCCAGGCTTCAAGACACAAGTAACATGACCATTCCTTACGCATTTGCAGCAACAACACATTTGTTCCATCCTTCCAGTCACTTGATTCATCTTTCGCTCCTTCCCAGGTATTCCTGCTTCTTATAATGATATCTTACCATTCCTATAGGTTTTTGTATAATATATAAAAAATACAGCTGGCAATAAGATTATCTTATAACCAGCTGCTAACCAAACCACCAGTCATTTTATTTTCAGAAGGTACAAGAACAAGGTCCTTATGAGAATAAAGGAGTTGACAAATACCGGTCACCGGAGTCAGGAAGCAGGACCACAATGGTCTTCCCCTTGTTTTCCGGCCTATCTGCCAGTTGTTTCGCTGCCTTTAATGCAGCGCCGGATGAGATTCCTATTAAAATTCCTTCTGATACTGCAAAAGCCTTTCCCTCCTCAAATGCTGCCTCATTCTCAATGGCAATGATCTCATCGTAAATTCCGGTATTCAGCACTTCGGGAACAAATCCAGCGCCGATTCCCTGAATTTTGTGAGGACCTGGTTTTCCTCCAGAAAGCACTGGGCTGCTTGCCGGCTCTACAGCTACGATTTTGACACCTGGTTTCTTTTCTTTTAAATATTCCCCTACACCTGTAATCGTACCGCCCGTACCTACACCTGCAACAAAAATATCCACATCCCCACCTGTCTGGTCCCATATTTCCGGACCAGTGGTTTCCTTGTGCACCTTGGGATTGGCCGGGTTTACAAACTGCCCCAGAATAACGGAGCCAGGGATACTTGCTTTCAGCTCTTCCGCTTTCTCAATGGCACCTTTCATTCCCTTTGCTCCCTCAGTCAATTCCAGTTCTGCCCCATAGGCCTTTAACAGGTTTCTCCGCTCCACACTCATGGTGTCCGGAAGGGTAAGGACCGTCCGGTATCCCTTGGCTGCCGCTACAGCCGCCAAACCAATCCCAGTATTTCCAGATGTCGGCTCAATAATGGTTGAACCGGCCTTTAAGATACCTTTTTCTTCTGCATCCTCAATCATAGCAAGAGCGATCCTGTCTTTTACTGAACCGGCCGGATTTAGGTATTCCAGTTTTGCTAAAAGGGTCACACCTTTTATCCCCTCTTTTGCACTGTACCTGTTTAATTTAAGCATCGGTGTTCCACCAATAAGCTCTACTGCGCTTTCTTTAATTGTTCCCATATTCTTTCCCTCCGTTTTTATATGATTTTTATTTGATCTTTATTAGGTTCATTAACAAAAAAGAACAGCCGCCAATTACGGCACCTGTTCGTGTACTTCGCTTAAAATATGAAAACTTATCATATCCAAAGCTGTCAGGTATCATAATAAGCATTACAACAAAACCCTGTTATAATCCATACATACAGGCAGGCAGCAACATCTGTCATTATAAAATTTGTGATTCTTTTCTGTCTTAGCCATAATCATTGCAGTCACTCCTTTTCATTACCTATATGTTTAATAGGTTTATATGTTATAATTATATTAATACACTCACAGAAATGTGTCAATACTTTTTTTAAATTTTATCAATCCTTTTTTTCAGACCATTATCATACTTCTGATTTTCTATCCATTGGTTCCATTTATTCCACTTTTTATGATAGATCATAATAAATCTGGCAACACTAATGGCAAACACAATTAGGAGGAATACAAAATGGTCACACTGAAAGACAGCATGACAAAAGAGAATCTTTTAAAAGCCTTTGCAGGGGAATGCCAGGCATGGCGGCGTTATGAATTTGCAGCATCCCAGGCAAAGAATCAGAATCTCCAGGTTTTGTACTGGCTTTTCCATTATACCGGGAGCCAGGAGAAAGAGCATGGGGAAATATTCTACAATCACTTAAGAGAGTTCCATGGACAGGTAATTTCCATAAGCGCCAATTATCCCATTGACAATTCCAATAATCTTGTGGAGCTTTTGCAGCTTTCCTCTGCCCATGAAGCCGCTGAACATGATACCATTTACAAATCCTTTGGGGACAAAGCTAAGGAAGAAGGATTTACCCATATTGCTAATTCCTTTTATATGATTGCAGAGATAGAACAGATACACAGCCAGCGTTTTTCCCGGTACGCCCAGCTGGTTCAGGATAATAAACTGTTTGAAAATGATACGCCTACGGAATATATCTGCTTAAACTGCGGCCACGTCCACAAAGGTGCCAAGGCTCCTAAAGTCTGCCCTGTCTGCAGCCATAATCAGGGGTTCTTTGTCCGCACAGAGGATTCCCCTTTCGGAAAATAAGAACAATGGAAAGCCATAAAAAATGCAGGAGCCTGCAAAGCATCATGCTTTTGCAGGCTCTTACATTCCATCAACAGCCAGCTTCAGGCTCTCCATAGCTTGTATTAAAACGGACAAGGGACATGCGATGTTAATCCTTTCAAATCCCTCTCCAGCCGGACCAAACATTGCCCCGCTGTCAAGCCAAAGCCCTGCCTTTTTTATGATCAGGTCTTCCCTTTCCTCTTCCGTCAGACCTAGCCTCCGCAAATCCAGCCACACCAGGTAAGTGCCTTCCGGTTCTATGAATGAAATGGCTGGTATCTTTTCCTTTAAAAACCTCTGTACATAAGCGATGTTTCCTCTTAAGTACTCCATAAGCTGGTGATGCCATTCCCCTCCATAGCGGTATGCAGCCTCACATGCTGTCAGGCCCAGGGTGTTAAGCTGGCTGTATCCAGATGCACCCACCTGTCTGCGAAACCTTCTCCTTAGCTGCTGGCTGGCAATAAAGATATTGGAAATCTGTAAACCGGCCAGATTAAAGGTCTTGCTTGGAGAAGTACAGGTAATGGTCCTGTTTTTCAGTTCTTCACTTAAGCCGGCAAATACCAGATGTTCTCCCTTGAACACAAAATCCTGGTGGATCTCATCACTGACCACTATAATGTCCCTGCGGATACAGATTTCTCCCAGACGTTCCAGTTCTTCCCTGGTCCATGCCCTTCCTACCGGATTGTGGGGATTGCACAATAAAAATAACTTGATATGGTATTGCTCCGCTTTCCGTTCAAAATCCTCTAAATCCATATGATACCTGCCGTCTTCCCCAAGATACAGTGTATTGTCCACAATGCTCCTGCCATTATCCTTAATGACTTCGCTGAACGGATAATACACAGGCTTCTGGATCATGACTCCATCACCTGGATCTGTAAAAGCCTGGACTGCCATGGCTAAAGCAAATACAACCCCAGGCGTTTTAACCAGCCAGCTGCTTTCCACCTTCCAGTGATGCTTTGTTTCCATCCAGTCCCGGACTGCTTCAAAATATTCCTCCTGAACCTCACTGTAGCCGAAAATCCCATGATCTACCCTCTCATGAAGGGCTTCTAAGACTTTTTCGCATACTTTAAAATCCATATCAGCCACCCAAAGAGGGAGCAGGTTTTCCGGCTTCCCTCTGCGCAGGGCAAAATC
>JAEWRS010000393.1 GCA_023398855.1 Bacillota bacterium | reverse complement strand
CTACCAATTGCAATGGCAAGACAGTCAACATTGGTTTGGGAAACAAACCCTGTAACATCTTCCGGATTTGTATAAGTTACATTACTGACTCCTCCTTCATCAGAATTATCCATAACACCAATGGTTCCTATTTCGCCTTCCACAGATACATTTACCATATGAGCAAGCTCAGCCACTTTTTTTGATATCCTGATATTTTCCTCATACGTAAGTTCCGATCCATCAATCATGACTGAAGTAAAGCCAGCCTGAATTGCCTTTATACAATGCTCCAGAGACTTTCCATGATCCAGATGGAGCACAAATGGCACTTTGCTTTCTGCCAGCCGCTCTCTTACATATGTATAGAATTCCCTTGTGGCAAAATCAAACTCCCCCGGAGCTACCTGAACAATCGCAGGAGACTGGCTCGCCTCTGCTTCCTCCACAACCGCCCGAAACAAAGAACTTTCCGTAGCATTAAAAGCTCCAACAGCAAATTGGTGTTTTTCTGCAATTTTCAGCATTTCACTCATATTAATCAGCATTTTCTTCTCCCTTTATTAAATCATTTCTATTTTAACATCTTCCATATCAGCCGTTACCGTTCCAAGATCTTCGAAATCTTCATCCTCTTCTGTTACCTTTTTCTTAATAATGGATAAAATCACACCAGTAATACAGCTTCCGATTGCCAGTGCTATACAAAATTTTACCGGATTGGTAAACAATGGGACTGAAAGCATCCCCCCATGAGGCACTGGAGAACCACAGCCCCAGGTCATGGATAAACCGCCTGCCACAGCGGAACCGCAGACACAAGCAAAAACCACTCTCACCAGATCTCTTGCTGCAATTGGAATAACGCCTTCGGTAATCATGCAAAAGCCCATGGGTACGGCAGCCTTTAAGGCCTCTTTTTCTGCCTTTGTATATTTATTCCTGGTTAACAGACAAGAGATTGCAATGCCAAAGGGAGGAATCATGGAACCCACGAATTTCACTGCTTCCGGTTCTATTACTCCGTCTATCATTAATCCATTGACAAATGTGGACATGGTCTTATTTACAGGACCTCCAAAGTCAAAGCAGGCCATTGCACCCAATACCGCTCCAAATACAAACTTTGAACCGCTCTGGAGACTTGAGATTGCAGAGGTGAGCGTTACCTGAAGCCATGCAAAAGGCTGGCCCACAACTGTAAACATTAAGATTCCGGCAACAGCTGTGGTCAGAACAGGGATTACCATTACCGGCAATAAGCCCTGCATATTCTGAGGAAGCTTTATGTATTTTTTAATAGTCAGAACCAGGTAGCCTACTAAAAAACCGGCTACAATACCACCGATAAAACCGGCTTTGATTTCCATACAAATAAATCCCAATATAAGCCCCGGTGCAATTCCTGGTTTATCTGCCATGGAATAGGCTACGCCTGCAGTGATCACAGGCACCACTGCTGACATACCAAATCCGCCTGCTTTATATAAAAAGTAACCAATACCAGATGTGGAATTACGGACATCGCCGTCAATAAACTGCCCAAGTGCCATGCACAATCCCGCAGCTACTACTAAAGGAATCATGTAACCAATGGCTGTCAATACATGTTTTTTAATGAATGCTAACACTCCATGCTCTTTCATTTTATATCTTCTCCTTTACTTTTTGCCTGATATCGCCTTCTCCACTTTTTCTATGAATCCTATTGCATTCTTAATTACAACTGCAGTTCCAACGCGAATGATTGGTTTCCCCTTAAACCGTTCCTCCCCTGAAATTTTTACATCAACTGCCAGAATTACCACATCAGCTTCCAATATATCCTGATCTGTAAGCTTATGTTCTGTACCAATTGTCCCCTGGGTTTCAACCTTTGCATCATGTCCCCTTGCTCTTGCCCCTTTAATCAGTTTTTCCCTCGCCATATAAGTATGGGCAATTCCTGCAGTACAGGCAGCTACACCAACAATTTTCACATGCTTCCCTCCTTTTGACTAAATAGTGTGAAGATTTCTTCCAAATTCTCTGTTAACAACAGCGTTTCTATGATCTTATCATCACATAATGCAACAGCCACCTGTGATAATAGTGAAACCAATTCCGATTTATCCGCGCTATTCACCGCAAACATGACAAATGCCCTGCTTTTTCCGTCTCCCAAGGTCTCCCATTCAATCTCATGATCTGCTCTGCCGACTGCCATGGAAGTGCGGATAACTGCATCTGATTTCCCATGGGGAATTGCTACCTGATTGCCGATACCGGTAGGCCCCTCTGCTTCCCTCTGATAGACATCCTCCAAAAATTGCTCTTTTGAGGAAAGAACTCCGGCTTGGTAAAACATATCAGTCATTTCTAATATGATTTCCTCTTTTGTCCTGCCCCTTAAGTGCAGGTTGATACATGAGCGTTGTATCACGTCCTCAATTGTCATATGTGTTAGTGCCGCCATAGTTAGGCTCCTCCTCTGTTTTTACTCCTCTAGTACAACTGCATTCATGATCTTTTGATTCATCAATCCTGCCAACGCCTCCGGATCACGAGCCTGTCTGATTTCGTCAATCTTCTCGGTTTCATCCAGAAGATCCAGAAAGACACTGTAAAACTTTATGGTTTCTTCCTTCATTCCCACTGCTTCATCAAGATTAAAGGCCAAAAGGAAAATAACGTCAACCTTTTCCTTTCCCTGCCACGTAATGGGAGAAGCAAGTGTTGCAATGGCTACTGTAGGCCGCATGACATACTTTGTAAATCCATGGGGCAATGCAATTCCTTTTCCAAGTGCTGTGGGAGCCGTCACTTCATGCTCCATAACCGATGGAAGGAACTGATCCGTCACATAGCCAGCCTCAGTCAGCTTTTTACATAAAAGACTCATAAGGCTTTGTTTATCCAAAGCATCCATGTGAAGAAACATGAATTCCTCATAAAACAGGTTTTTGCAGATGCTTAACTTACTGCAATGCTGCCTGTTTTTAATATTTCTCCTGCGAACCTGTTTCATGGCATCTTCAATAGTTTTAATATCATTGGCTGTTAAAAGATGCTCTACGGTCACCACCGGTTTTCCATAGCAGATGTTCTTTAGCTGAATCGTGGTAATGACCAGATCACAAGGGATGTGAATGATCTTTTTTAAATCCCTGACGGAAAGAACTTCCACAATTTTTATATCACTGATGGTACGTTCCAATTGTTCCTTCAGCAGCTGAGATATGCCTAAGCCATAATCACATACCACACAGGCAGCGACTGTTGATAAGCTTCGTTCAATTGCGCCTCCAAGCAGAAGCGCTAGTGTACACATCTCATGTTCATTGATATCCAGTCCCAGTTCCTTTTGAAAATAAACGCTGACAGCCGATATTGCCGTAAAGATATTAGGATACCGCTGTTTTACCTGTTTAAGGAGTGGATGTTCGGTTTTAATATGATATCTTAGTCTTGGTATCATGGAGTGAAGCTGCAGAAACAGGCTTTCCAGAAAAAATGTATCGGACCTTAAATTTACATTTACAATATCGCTCATTAAGGACACCATTCGAATCGTAAAATAACATAATTCCAGATTCTCCGACTGACATACAGACATTTCATCAATACTGTAAAATTTTTGTATGTCTGAGATCTCAACAACAAGCCCTATATAATCCTGTTCTTCAGGACCAAGTTTTATCTGATAATAAGCTTCCAGCCTTTTGACCAGTTCTTTTTTTATTATTCCGGTAAACCCACCTGATACCCTCACAAGAGGTGCTTGGGGAAGCTGTATCATATATTTTTGTCTGGTACGGATAATACAAAGAGATAACAGGAATTGCATCTGTATATGTGCTTCATATCCATATGAAAAGCCATACGCCTGTTCCAGCTGGTATATGGTCCTGTTGATTCCTGAACTATCAAACCCCTTTAAGAAGCCTTCCATAAAGGAATAATCAAATGCCTGGTATTCCATCTGCTTACCTGGCAAAGAGTCTTTATCTTTTTCCTGCTTTACCTTTAAGAAGAGATTCCACATGGCAAGACGCCATTGGAATTCTTTATACTTTATATGAAAGCCTTTCCCCCCTTCTTTTTCAAAAGTAATTTCATATAATTGAAGCCAGCTTTTTATATCAGGAAGCAGCTTTTCCATATAGGAACGGCTTATATAAAACTTTTTCTGAATATAGGACAGGCTCAAATTACAATTTGTCAGCAAATAATAAATAATTTGATATTTGGCCACCGGAATATCACTGTTTAACTGTGATTCTTCCGACAGGGACAACAAGTGGTCCCATGCCTCTTCAGCCAGATCTAGCTTAATGCCTTTATTGGGCTTTTTGCAGATTTTCCCCAGGCTGGCCTGCTCAACAGCCTCCTGGATCATGTTTAGTTCATTTCTTATTGTTGTTACAGACATTTGAATCACACGGGAAATTTCAGATACAGTCACAAAATCCTTTTGCTCCCGCAGATAGTTTAGAATATCCATTTGCCGACCGGTCATATCGCTTAATACTCCTCTCTTTTCTGCTCTCATTGTCTGTTATACCCATTATAGCAGTGGGCATTTCTTGTGCACGCCATTTTTTTGCAACATTTGCAAGATTATTATAAAATTATTGACACAATTAATCTATTAAAAATGTGTTGCTGCCGGAAAACGCTTTTCTGCCAGCATAAATAGGTAAGGAGCCTGGGCAATTGTGATCTTTTTATAAAACAAAGCCGCTTCATAAAGGAATGGTCCATCACCATTCTATTTATGAAGCGGCACTTTTTTGTAAACAATCCTTCAGCCCACCAGTTTTACTTCCAGACCTTTTCTGGAATGTACAATCTGGTAGAGGCCCTCTTTTCCTGATAAACCGAAGTATTTTTTCAACAGATATTTTGCCTGCCCGTCGCTTTCAACCACCACCAGATAATTATAGTTGCTTAACAAATGAATCAGATTGTCCTCATAAAACCCACAAATACCATCCACGTTGGAGGCATAAAGCATATATTTCCCTATGTATTGTAAGTAATAATCTGTTACTTGACTATCCGCATCCGACGCATAAAGCAAATACCTGCTTTCATCTACCTTTCCATTTGAATACCAACGATCCCCCGTAACCCTGGATACCTTGTAAGGCAGAGTGGCTTTGTAGGAACTGCGTATGGTTTGTATTCCATTGTATTCCGACATGAGCAGGGCAATGGACAGGGCTGTAAAGCAAATGATGCCCTTTTGATACCATTCCTTGCTCTCTACAGTTTTAAAAGCCCGATCTAAAGGGCGCTCATCTGACTTGTAATAAAAAGAATTTTCTATATCAACGGTCGCGCACAGCACCAGACCTCCTGCGAATAAAACCACAATGCTAGATGCATAACGATCAAATCCTGCCAGACGAAGGGCCTCGTCAAGGGGCATGGAAAAAATGTAGAGGGCAAGTATACCAAGATAATAGGCAGCCAAAACCAGATCTAATCCGATCAAAGCCTTCCACAGGTTCCAGCTCTTCTTTAATATAATGGCTGCAAGCACGCTGGCAATTATGGCTGCTATATTAAAACCCAGGATTCCCATCGCAGGGCGGCTGGTCATATCAAACACGGATTTAACAAACAAACTCATGATCTGATGAACCTCTTCCGGGCTTTTTCCAACAGAAGCGTTTCCTATATCAGCAGCAGTGACTTCAAACTTGTTTTGAACTCCCTGAAAGCCTACTGCCATATGAATGTTCCATAACAAATATGGAATCAAGGCCACTCCAGCAGAAAAAAGTACTTTTAACCCTGTTTTCCCAAATAGCTTTTCCCTGTTTTTTATCCAGACACAAATCAGGTATAAAAACCCTATTCCCGCAAATATGATTCCCGTATTTTTAATAATCATCAAAAGCCCTGCGACAGGAATCACGGTGATGCAGGCCTTATCTATTTCTCTCTGATACCTGTATATCATCACAAACAGCACAAGGGTATAAATGGGAAGAAGAAAATCTACCAAAAGGTTGGTGATCCGTATGGTGATCATAAATACGGATAACAGGGAGCCGCCTGCCCCTAAAAAAG
>JAEWRS010000499.1 GCA_023398855.1 Bacillota bacterium | reverse complement strand
ACCGTGGGCGCCCGCCTCCGGGCAGACCATGTTTTGTCCGATTGCGTCTGTGTGGAGATTAAGGATTGGAATTTTCAAACCAAGTCTCATCAGGTGACATTAAATAATCCCACGGACTCCACAACAGTCATTTTCGAAAGCGCATGCAAACTGCTTAAGGAGCTTTGGGACCACACCCCTCTGCGCTTAATCGGCGTACGTACCACCAAGATTTCAGAGGAAGGCTTTTGTCAGCTCAGCCTTTTTGAATCAGAACAGACCCGCAAAATGAAGGAAATGGAAAAAGCTGTGGATCACATCCGCAGCAAATTTGGTACCGACAGTGTAAAAAGAGCCAGTTTTTTAAAAAAGGATGCCATTGTGGACCATACTTCAGGGAGGGGGAAATCCGGATTAAAATAAAGGCTTTGTTTTACTTAAAGCTGCCCTCCCATAGCTTTAAATCCTTCTCCATAGACCTCATTGGAATCTGTGATGATAATGAACGCTTCCTTGTCCACCTCATGGATCGCACGGCGTATGGGTACCACCTGTCTGTTGTTGCATGCACACATGACCACCTTTTTTTCATCCAGGGAATAAGAGCCTTGTCCCTGAAGAAACGTACAGCCCCGACCTGTATTTTCCTCAATCCTCTGGGCCACCTCTGCCTCATGGGAAGTTACCACAAAAACCAGCTTTCCGGCACCAAGGCCGTACATAATCTTATCGATTACCATGGTGGTAACAATAGAGGATATGAGACCAAGAATAACTGCATCCAGATTGCGGAACACAAAGCCTCCGGCAATAATCACGACAGCATCTACCACAAGGGATATCTGTCCGATGGTCAGGTGGGGAAGCAGCTTTCGAATGGCCATGACCAGAAAATCAGTACCTCCTGTAGAGCAGTTTCTTAAATAGACAATAGTCAGACCAAGGCCGGAAAAAATTCCCGTACAGGCGGAAGCATACAAGGGATTTCCTTGGTAAACAGGCAGATAAGGAACCACATAATCCAGCACAAGAGCAAAGATAACCATGCTCTTCATAGAACGGAGCAAAAAACGCCGGCCCAGAAGCCGGTAGCTTACCAGCACAATTGGAATATTCAGGACGATGCTGGTAATGCCCATGGGAAGGCCAAACAAATAGCGCAGAATTAACGCAATGCCGGATACACCTACTGGAGCAAACTCCGCGTTTAATGCAAAATTATAGATACCAATATTAAATAATAAAGCTCCCGCCAGATCGCACAGGAGATCTAGTCCCAACTCCTTTGGCGAATATTCTTGTCTGATTGTCATCATGAATGTGATGCCTCCGTTTCTTCCGCCCTGTTATCCCCCTACAGAAAATAATCGTTGATAACAAATTCTTTTTTACCGACTTGTACCTGCTTAATGAGAACATTTACTTCTCCCTCTTCTTCGGAGCAGATCCCTGTCACCAAAATAGGTGTCTCTTCATAGGATTCCGATAAAACCAGTTCTTTATCCATAATTCCCCTGTCAGCCATGGCTTCTGCAAAATCCAGTAAAACCTCCTCCACATCTTCCATGATGTGGTTTCTTTCAAATTCCATTTCCAATGCTTCATAAATGTCTTGATCAAACATATTTAATATCCTTCTTTCATTTTCTACCAGCTAATTATAACCCCTATATTCTCCTTGTCAATCACCACCCACCATGGTAGAATCGGTTTATGAAAATAACTATGACTTATCCCATAACCCAATTGAATGGAACAATGACAGTTCAACAGTATCTCCTGATGCTGGGATATTCCCAGAGCCTGATCCGGCATTTGCGGAACACAGAAAACGGAATCATGGTTGGAGGAGAGCCGGTATATACCACCCGTATCCTGAAACAGGGTGACTCTTTATCTGTCTTTATCCGTGAGGATAAAAGCTCAGAAAACATCGTACCTACTCCCATGGCTATCCAAATTGTATACGAAGACGAGCATATTCTGGTTGTCAATAAGGAAGCCGGTATCCCAATCCATCCGTCTCAGGGCAACTTTGACAATACTCTGGCCAATGGAATGGCGTATTACTTTAAAGAAAAAGGAGAGTCATTTATATACAGGGCAATGAACCGTCTGGACCGGGATACCACCGGACTTTTAATTCTGGCTAAAAACCCTTTAAGCGCCTGCCTCCTTTCCCATATGCTGCAAAAAAGAGAAATACACCGCCGTTATCTGGCTGTTGTCTGTGGAAAGCTCCCCGCAATGGGCACCATCAACGCTCCCATTGCCCGGGTAGATGGCTCCACCATTGAACGATGTGTAGACCAAATAAAAGGAGAATATGCGTGCACTCATTATAAGCGCCTTTATTATGATCCTGTGACAGGGCATTCCATAGCAGGTCTTTGCCTGGAAACCGGCCGCACCCATCAGATCCGGGTTCATTTAAAGTCCATCGGCCATCCACTTCCAGGAGATTTTCTCTACCATCCTGATTACCGTTACATCAGGCGGCAGGCCCTTCACTCTTTCCGGCTGGATTTTCTTCATCCGATACATATGAAGCCTCTTACCTTTGAAGCACCCTTTCCTGAGGACATGCAGTTTCTTGGAATCACATCCACCGAAGACCTTTGGGATAATGATTTTTAAGGATTCCTCCGGCCAGTTTGGCTAACCCTATGGAATATCCTCCTGCATTGATTAACACCCAGCCCTTTTTATTCTCACAGGAAAAGGCGGTCTCTTCCGGAAGGGTTTCTCCTTTTAGGTACTTTATCATATTCTCTCCGTCAGCCGGCAGGTCAATGTAACGGTTCACCTCTTCTTTTTTGATAAAAAGAGCAAATGCATGGGAAGGCTCAAACCGGTTCTTTTTCACTGTTCCCATGTGAAGTCCGGGACGGATGATCTTCATGCCTTTACAGTCGGTCATTTCCGGAGGGATCAGATACAGCTGATCCCCAAACAAAATATATTCTTTTCTTAAAATCAAGGGGGCAGGTTTTATCAGAAAATCCTTTAAAAACTCTTCCAATCCCTTTCGCACTGATTTGTCTCTGGTATATTCCGGCACCGTTACTTTCTTTTCAGAAACCTCTTCCCAGTCTTTTGTTAATACCGCCATATAATGGCCTTCCCCTTCTGACTGATCAGGCCAGATACGAAAGGTCTTTTCCAGACCCGCCAAACCCGATTTGCTCCATGACCGGCGACCGGGATAAAGCCCCGGCCTCTCTCCCATATCTTTGATGGAAAAGCCGGGATGAGAAAGCAGAAAATTTTCCACAACCTGTTCATTTTCCTCAGGTGAAAAGGTACAAGTAGAATAAACCATGATTCCTCCAGGCTTTAGCATCACTGCTGCATTAGAAAGAATCTCTTCCTGGCGGACAGCACATAATTTTACATGCTCCGGGGACCACTCCAGTCTGGCTGCCTCATCCTTTCGGAACATTCCCTCGCCAGAACAGGGGGCATCTACCACAATTCTGTCAAAAAAACCCGGAAACCGGAAGGACAGTCGTTTGGAATCCTCATTGGCCACCACCGCATTACCGATTCCCATGCGCTCTACATTCTGAGACAGAATCCTGGCTCTGGCAGGATGGATCTCATTACTTAAAAGAAAGCCTTCCCCCTGAAGCCGTGCCGCAATATGGGTTGTCTTTCCTCCCGGTGCAGCACACAAATCCAGGATCTTTTCTCCTGGCTGAGGATCAAGAAGCTCTACGACGGACATGGCACTTGGCTCCTGGATATAATAAAGGCCTGCCTCATGGTATGGATGCTTTCCCGGCCGCTGGGCCGCCTGGTAGTAATACCCTTCTGCTGCCCACTGATTTTTCTTTAGTTCAAAAGGGCATATAT
>JAEWRS010000476.1 GCA_023398855.1 Bacillota bacterium | reverse complement strand
GTACCGCCCTGAAAAAATTCCACCTCCACATTAGGAAATTCTTCTTTAAGCTTAGAATTAATGTTTTCAATGATATCCTCATACATAGAAGTATAAATAACAACTTTGCCACTTAATTTGCTATTATCAACCATTCCTGAAGATGTCTCCGTTTCACTGCTTTCCGTAGGATTTGCAGCAGCTGGAGCGGGCTTTGCACCGTTCTCCGCCTTATTGCAAGCTACCAGACCAAATACCATGGCAGATGCCAACAAAACACTCACTAACCTTTTCATAAATATCCTCCTTTTTTAATGAAAATTTTTATTGATTATCCTTATTATAGCGGAATGTATCTGCAATAATAAATAAAATATATTGCTATTTCATTAGTTTCTATGACATTTTGCACTATTACAATTACATTACATGATTGGAGGGCGCAGAAAAAGGAATCCATTCAACCGATCCGGCCCAATGGACACGGCCGCAATAAACGTTGAATAAGATTCCTTCATGTAAAATCTGGTCTGTTTGATTCAGGATAATGCTTCCTGGAGACAGGGATATATCCTTACCTCAAAGATTCCTGCTTCCCTGCTTCCATATGTAGAAATAGCGCTGATCTTCACAGCGTCTCCTTCTGTTCCGGCAAGGTACAGCTGCTGAAGCCTCTGGCCCTGGGATTGAACGGCCACATGCTCCACGACTTCTCCTTCCAAAAGAATGTCAACTTCATATTCCTTTAAAAGCTCCGGCGGGGGCCCGGACTTTTGCCTTAACAACACGCCCTGGTTCATGGATGGGGTGATCTCCCTGCTTAAATTGGAGTCCAGTGTCAGACGTATTTCCTGGATAGGCATCTTTCCTGGCAAAGAGAAAAGCAGGTAAGGACTGTCTTTCATGGCGGCCCGCCAGCAGTTTGATTCTTGATCCACTGTTCTTGCCACTCCGTTTACTACCTGTTCCGGCCCGCATCCCGGTATACGGCAATTCGACGTGACCACGGCCAACCGGGCCACATCTTTTGCATCCTGGTTTGCAATAAAGGGGATATAGCAGTCATCCTTTAACAGCTCCTGCTGCAATTCACCCACACAATCAAGGATTTCCCGGGGCTCTAACTTTCTTTTTACTGCCATGGAAGCAGCCGTGCCTGCTGCCTGGCCAACCACCCCACAGGTACCCATGACCCTTGTGGAGGAAAATGCCACATGAGAACAGCTGATGGCCCTGCCTCCTAAAAACAGATTCCGGATGTTTTTTGAATACAAACAGCGGTAAGGAATGGAATACAGGCCTTTTACCTGGTTCCAGACCGTGGGAACGTCATCTTCTTTTAAAAACCCGTCCACAATATGAATGTCCATAGGCCAGCCCCCATAAGCAACGGCATCTGTAAACCGGGTGCCTTCCAGGCAATCCGTTTCTGTGAGAACATAATCACCCATGAGCCGGCGGCTTTCCCTTTTTCCAGGCAGAAAACCCACCCATTCCAGTTCCATTTGTTCTGCGCCATGAGCTCCCCTGTTTTTTATATGATCCCATACGCCGAAAACAGCCTTCAGCAGTTCATCCCGAAGCTCCTCTCCTTGAGAAATCACCTCCTGCTCTCCTCCCCCTAATTCGATCCACCAGTACCCGGAGGTCACATCGCTGTGATCCCGCAGCTTAAGCTGGTCCTCGGTATAGGTATTGGCCCAGAAAGGCTTAATAAAGGGAACCTCATGCCCCATGTCCCTGGCCTTGAACATGAGAGAATTTCCCATGGTATATGGGTCTTCTTTTTCAGGAGCCAGGGATTCTCCATATTGGGCACTGCTCTCTCTACCAATCCTGTACTCTGCGAAAGCCTTAGCCCCCAGCACGCCGTCTCCTGTTGCATCTAAAAACATGGTGCCGAAAATACAGAAAGATTTTTCAGTTGTCATCTGAAGGGCGTATACCCCATCAATCCTGTCACCATCGCACAGAACCTGAGTCATATGAGTGTTTAAATACAATGTCAGATTTTCCTGGAAATGTACCTTTTCCCATAGAACGGAATCAAAAATCGGATATACCATCTCCGGATTTCTCCGCTTGTTTTCCAATAGTATTTCTTCTAAAATCCCGGTCTCACGGGCATTGGGAACAGACATGTGATGATCCGCCCCGCAGATGTGCATCCGGATCTCAGAGCTGGCATTGCCCCCTAACACCGGTCTGTCATGAATCAGGGCGGTTTTTACTCCTTTTCTGGCGGCAGCAATGGCAGCGCAGATACCGGACATACCGCCTCCCACTACGACAAAGTCATAATGCCTGGTTATCACGGACTCACCCCCATTTCCATCAGACGCTTCTGAACCTTTTTTACATCAAGGGCTCTGGGCTTCACTCCAAAAGCAGCGCACATGGCGGCAGCGATTCCCACTGCCTGCCCCATATTGGCACAAATGGGCATAACCCGGTAATTGGAATGGGCCATATGGGTTCCTGAAATATTCCTTCCGGCCAGATACAGATTTTCAATTTCCAGAGGCACGAAACAGCCGTAAGGAATGGTATACCCGTTTGTCTGGGGAAAGTGCTTTTGACAGCCGGTTTCATCAAGGCCGTTTCCGGTCAGATTGTGTACGTCAAAATTAAAGCTGGCCTTTGCCACTACCCAGTTTTCAAATACCCTGGCTTCCAGAATATCCTGCTCTGAAATGGTTTCTTCTCCCTGAAAGTGCCTGGTTTCCCGGATTCCCACCAAAGAAGCAGAGCTGATCACATAACAGGCTTCAAAGCCAGGAACATAGGTTCTGAGAAAAGCAACGATGTGATCCATCTGTTCCCTGCAGACCAGAGCTGCCTTTGTAAGATCCTCTGCATTTGTGCCGTCCACTCCGGTGCAGTTGGTCATGTTGCAGGTGACCACTCCTGGAAGCGTTGTCTTGTATAAGAGCACATGCCCCGCCGGACTGGGCAGATGTTTTTTCCCCAGCTCCTGTAAATCCCCGTCAGGAAGGGCAAAGCTTTCTTCAAAGCCACCTGGAAAAACACCTCTTTCTTCATCAACGCCTGCCACCTTAAACATCATGGTAGCCGGCTGCATGAGTCCGTCGCCTTCTCTGCCCTTAAGATAAGGAGCGCCAGCCTTTGCCGCTATGTCCCCGTCACCCGTGGCATCAATAACGATCTTTGCAAGGACAGCCTCTCTGCCTGATTTGCTTTCCAGGATTACTCCCTTTATCACATTTCCTTCCATAATGGCATCGCTGGCAAAGGTATACAGCCTGAGGCAAACTCCTGCCTCCGTTAGCAATTGGAGAAACACTGTTTTTAACCGCTCCGGATTAATGATCTGGCGGCCTTTCCCGGTGAGCTCTGCAGAACGGCTTAGAATTTCTTCATAAAATCCCCCTTCCGTGTTTCCGGTCCAGTGGCTCATAAGCCCTGTGGTGGCAACTCCTCCTAC
>JAEWRS010000474.1 GCA_023398855.1 Bacillota bacterium | reverse complement strand
ACCATGGGATATTCTACATATTACCAGTCGCCTGTAGGACTGATGACGCTGGCATGGGACAGTGACAGCCTTCCTGGCTTATGGATTGAGGGGCAAAAACAGATACTTCAAATGTGGCATCTGCTCTTGCTTACCCAACCATCTGCTGCCTTATGAACCGATCATAGATCAAAGAATCCGGTTTCTCCTTGGCTTACAGTTGTCTCAAAGTTTTTTAAAGATATCTATTTACTGCTTTGCCTCATAATAATCAGCAATTCCCTTAAAAATCAGCTTCCCGACCACTGAACCGCCGTCTAAAATGCCAATACTCCGCTCTGCCGAATATGCTGCACGTCCATGAACTGCCCGCATCTGCGTTGTTGCTTCTGAACCTTCTGCAGCTGCCTTTTCCGCTTCCATTACTGCGGTATCCGGATCAGAAGCATGTTTTACCAGGGCAAGGACTCCTGGATACAGGGAATCCAGAATGGTTTTTTCACCCACCTTTGATTCCGCCTTTTCCATGATATTCTCCACTCCGGCAAGCATTGCTTTTGCGGCGTCTTCAAAGCTCACCTCTTTTTTTCCCTTCAACGCTCTGGCCATGCCCATAAAACCAAAGGAAGTGATCGTTCCAAGAGAGGATGGGGCGAAAGCATTGAATACCTTGCCGCATGCCAGCATGAGACTTCCCAGATCTCTTTCCTCAGAAGTCTCTAAATACTCTGCCACTGCCCGGTAACCGTCATCCATGGAAATTCCTAAGTCCCCGTCCCCGTTTACCTGGTCCAGTTCCACCAAATAATCCCGGTTTGCAGACATCTCCCTGCTGATTGCCTCTATGATTCCCTTTATTGATTTTCCATCCATACAATTGTCCCCCTATTTATTTAAATTAGTATAGAATGGGGATTGCGCCGGAGCCAGCAGCAATTCCTTTAATTCCTGATCCAGCTTGAAAATCGTGACAGAAAGGCCTGCCATTTCCATAGAGGTGGCATATTCTCCAATGTGGGGCATTATGATCCTGACACCCAAAGCGTTAAGCAGCTGATATACTTTTCTGTAAACAATGAACTGTTCCTCTAAAGGTGTCCCTCCAAGTCCGTTGACCATGACAGATACCTCGTCCCCATCTTTTAAAGGCATATCCTTTATGAGCTCATTTACCAGGGTTTCGGCAATCTCATCAGCTGTCATCATTTTCCTTACCTCAATGCCTGCTTCTCCATGGATTCCCATTCCGACCTCGATCTCATCCTCTGCAATGGTAAAGGTGGGCTTTCCTGCTTTTGGAACGATGCAGGGAGACAAAGCAACACCCATTGAGCGGATGTTGTCCAGGGCTTTGGCAGTCACAGCTGCCACCTCCTCAAGGTTCATCATCTGATCAGCGGCTGCTCCCGCAATTTTAAAGGCATATACCATACCTGCAACGCCCCTGCGTTTCTCTGTATTTTCTGCGGGAGAGCTGGCAACATCATCCTTTATAAGCACAGCTTTTGTCTGAATATCATCAAGCTCCACTTCCTCACAGGCCATGGTAAAATTAAATCTGTCACCGTTATAATTGCCATATAAGCACAGCACTCCGCTTCCCCTGTCACAGGCCCGGATCATATCAGCCATCTTATCCGCCGCAGGAGAGGCGAATACTTCCCCTACCGCACAGCCGTCCAGCAATCCCTTTCCCACGTATCCTAAAAATACCGGAAGATGGCCGCTTCCTCCGGCTGTAACCACTCCCACCTTTCCTTTTCTGGCGGGATAATTGGATATGAGCACCTGAAAATCATTATGTAACAGCTTTACTTTATCACTGTAAGCGCAGATAATACCTTCCATGGTATCCTGGACAAATGTATCCGCGCTGTTAATTATCTTTTTCATACAATTCCTCTCCTTCTATTGTTGAGGCAGAAATCCAGCAATTTTCCCTCTGTTCCAGTGCCTCCCAAAGCAGCAATAGTCAGTAATGGCATTGCCGCCTATGCCTGATCAGATATCATTCCAAAGATGAGTTCTCTCTATTTTGCATTGGGAAATGAAATTTCTTTGGGATATTCCCATCTTTGCAGCTCCTCCGGACCAAATCCCTCCGGTTCTTTTCCGACGCTGGCCGTCAAGGCAAGATAATATAATTCTGCCAGCTCTTCTATATAAGCTGCCTTTAAAAATGCTTCGTAAATATCACGTTCATCCACTGCAACAGCACCATGCTTTTCCAGCAAAAAGCAATCCGCTTCTAAGCAGCTCTCAATGACGCTCTCCGCCAGCCCTGTGGTTCCGGGCCGTCCATAAGGGGCAACAGGAACACGGGCCTTTGAAAGGCCTAAATTAGCCACTTCATATACAACGGCCGGAAGAGGCTTATTTAGCAAGGCAAATGCGGTGGCATAGGCAGAATGAGTATGGGCGACTGCTGCCGCTTTGGGCCTCTGGCGGTAGATCATCAGATGCATCAGAGTCTCACTGGTGGGTCTTAAGCCGGACAGATTTTCAATGACATTGGCATCTAAGTCCACGATAACCATGTCCCTGGGAGTCAGTAAATCCCTGTCCACACTGGTGGGGGTGATTACCACGTAACCGGTCTCAGTATCCCGTGCGCTGAAGTTTCCGGATTTATGCTTGCATAAACCATCTCTCTGGGCCCGTTTTGCTATTTCACACACATCCTTTTTTAATGTTTCAAGCATTCTTTTTTCCTCTTTTCTGCTTTGTTTTAACCAATTAATGGAAAGGACTTAAAATGGCATGCTACAGCAGTTCCAATATCTCTTCTGCTGTTTTAGCTTCTTTCAATGCAGCCAGTTTCTTTTCATCCTCTAAAATATTGATCAGCTGGTTTAAAGCTGCCAAATGACTCTCATAATCCGGAGTTGCCAATACAAAAACCACTTTTACCTCCATATAATCATTTACCATAATAGTCTGGGGCAGGAGAAGCATGGACAGACCCACATCATACACCCCTGCATCAATTCCTGCATGGGCAATCATCACATGCTCTTCAATCAGCATAATCTGCCGGTATTTCATAATATTGGAAATAATCGTTTCAACGTATTGGTACTGGATAATATTTTTATACAACAGTGGCACTGCTGCAAATTCTATGGCTTCCTTCCAACCCATGGTTTCCTTAATAATCCGGATGTTGGAGCTTGTCAGCAGCTCCTTTAGTTCTGGTTTTCGTTTTTCTGTCCTTCCTCCTGCTCCCTGACCGGATTGTATTATGTAGGAGTCAATTTCCATCCGGAGCTTTTGAAATACACTTTCATTTGTGTGTTTCTTAATAATTTGAAGTATGGTTTCTACCTGGGGAAAGATTTCCCCAGAATTTTTCAGGCTCTCAAACACATTTTTGCGGAGTTTTTTTCTTCTTTCTTTATCCATCAGCGGTTGGATCACAAATTGTTTCTTTGATGTTCTTAAGGGTGCTGTTGTGAACACCAGGTCAAATTCTTCCCCATAGTGATCAAATTGGCGCGCGGACATATAGTTTAAAAAGTCAATTTCCGGAAAGGTGCGCTTTAGGGAGGTCAGGAGATAATGAGATACCGTAACACCGTTTTGGCATACAACCACCGCCTGCAGGCGCTTATCAGTTTTCTCTTCCTCGTCCTCTCTGCTGGTCTGGGCAATAAAAATCAGGGTGATATAAACCAGCTCACTTTCCGGAAAAGACATTCCAATGAGCTTTTCCAAAGGGACCACGGACTTTTTCACCATGTCATGTACTTCCTGATAGGCGGGAAGTACATATTCCGAAATATCAGGACCTATATGGAAGTTATATCTGATGCGGTACAGGGCAGGCAGACTGTGATTCATCAGCAGATGGAAGGTATTCTCCTTATTTTCAAAGCAAATGCAGGCAATCCGTTCAAAATTACTGATTGTTTCCTCCACTGCATGGCAAACCTCCTCCTGCCCTGCAACAGCTTCTAAATGAGAGTTGATCCTCATGCTCTGGATATGGGCTGTAAAATACATGGTCTCATAAATGCTGTTCACCCCCTCGGCAGACAGGCAGGATTTGATCACCATATATTCCTTTGTCCCTGCCATATGACGGAAGGTTTCCGGAACCGTGTCTAAAACCAGGCCATCCCGGATCCTTCTGAGAACCAGGATAAAAAAGCACCGGTTCACCTCAAACATTTCGTCGGTAAAGCGGGTTTTTAATTCCCCTTCAATGGTTTCTGTTATATTTCTCATTTGTTCCACCTGTTTTGCGGTGATTTTTCCAATCCGGCCGACCATGGTCTGCCATCCTCTTTGGGATAAAATGTTCCGCAGTACAAGGAACAGCCGCTGCCTTAAGTCATATTCCCTGCCTTCCAGCTGATACCCCTTCTCCCTGGTGTAAGTGAGAAGGAGGCTGGAATCAGGCATTTCATCTTTTAAACGTTTTAAATCTGCCAGCACCGTATTTTTGCTGACTTTTAATTCGGCAATGAAATGCTGCAGCGACAGCTCCTGCTGCTTTGTCAGCAGCAGGAGCTGAATCATGTTCTCCCGTTCTTCCCGAGACAGCCAGACATCCTGGTTTTCCTGTTCCAGACGGTTGAAATCCAGCTGTTCAATCACTTTGTCCGGGATGAGGATCCTTCCGCTGTTTACCCGTTCCAGAATCGGCAGCTGCTGTTCTTCCAGATATTCATTAATTCTAGTAATTCCATACTCCAGTTGTTTTCTGGACAGACGCAGCTTTGTCTCCAGCTCCTTTCCGGTGACAGACGCACTATGATTAACAATTTCTTTCAAAATCAGGCAATTTCTTTGGCCGATTTTCATGACTTGCCTCCTAAAGGATCAGGCGGATATATCTTCCTTTTTCTCCTGGATCAGGCTTTTTGAATAAAGAACAAAGCATACAATCCAAAGGACCAGGATGATCAGAGGAAGGAAATCTCCCTGCAGCGCCTTTACTGCGTGTGAAAATGCATAAGTAAATATGGGGCCGTCTATGCTTGAGTTGGAAATCATCTGTCCGGAAGCAAGCTCCACAGCCTTTGTGGTATTGGCCAGCTCTGTCATAAAAGGAGCAAAAGCAGTTCCTACCCAAAGGAATACAGGCGTAAAAATAGTACATTGGATCAGCATCCGCAGGATATTTCCCCTGCACACAAGGTACGCCGGCACTGCAATTGCTATATTAATAATACCGGCAAAGGGAAGGATCTTATTGCCAGGAAGGATAAAGGACATAATCAGTGTCACTGGAACGGTCCAGATAACTGCCAGCCATATTTCATTTGCCCCTCCAAGGAACGGCCAGTCCAGTCCCACATACATTTCTCTGTCCGCAAATTTACTCTGCATTAATTCTGAAACAGCATTGGATATAGGTTCCAGGGCCTGCATAAAGTATTTAGAAATTACCGGGAACAGGGTCAGGGCGGTAGCACATTGTATCCCAAGGGTCAGTATTCCTGCCAGATCATATCTTGCCAAAAATCCGAAAATGATTCCTAAGAGAAAGCCCAAAATATGATTTTCTGCAAAAATACCCAGCTTTTCCTTTAAGTCCTGTGCATTAAAGGATTTATTCAAACCCGGGATCTTTCGAAGTATACAGTCCACAATATACATAGG
>JAEWRS010000439.1 GCA_023398855.1 Bacillota bacterium | reverse complement strand
CCCTGTGGATCAAAATCCACAGCCAATACCCGTTGTCTGGATTCTGCAAGACAAGCAGATAGATTGATCGCAGTAGTCGTTTTACCGACACCGCCCTTCTGGTTTGCTATCGCTATGATTCTTCCCATTTTAAATTCTGCCTCCTGATGAATCAAAGGAATACGCCATCCAGTTGATTCTTAAATTCCAGGTTGAGAAACTCCTTCTCCCAACCTTTTTTTGTTACTACATCCGAAACTTGCAGTTCAAAGTAGAGTATAGCATATTTTATTTTTTTTTCCTATGGTTTCCTGTAAAAAAAATCTATAATTTACAGAAAATGTTTCACGTGAAACATTTTAACTCTATTGATCCATGTAATCCATTTACTATATTGTCAATAATAACTGTATCAAAATTTATGGACCTTATATAATCCTATATTCAATCAATTTTTTCCTAGACTTTATTCATAGAGGATAAGTTTTAAGAATAAATTAATATGTTAGGCGTTGTAAGTCCATATTGATTATATTATAATAAAGATAGATCAATCTATTTCAGGAGGTAAAGTATGAAAACAAGGAATAAACTATTAACTCTACTAATTTTATCGGCCAGTACAGCAGTTACCACTGCTATTATTAATAAGTGTATTAAATATTCTGCGACCTCCAAAAATATATTATCAGAATCTAAATCCTTGTGTTATAAATGGCGTTTTGGTAATATCCATTATACTAAGACCGGGACTGGAAAACCTCTTTTACTTATCCATGATCTGACCACATGCTCCAGCGGGTATGAGTGGAGCCAAATGATAAACCAGTTAAAAGAGCAGTATACCGTATACACTCTAGATCTTTTAGGATGCGGAAGATCTGAGAAGCCTGATCTTACTTATACCAACTATTTATATGTGCAGCTAATATCCGATTTTGTTAAGTCTGAAATCGGACATCGAACCAATGTGATTGCATCCGGATCATCATCAGCACTAGCCGTCATGACTTGCAATCAGTCACCTGAGCTGTTTGATCAGGTTATGCTGATTAATCCTGATACCTTACTCACATGCAGCCAGATACCTAATAAGCATGGTCGAATCTATAAATTTATTTTGGACTTGCCTGTATTGGGTACACTGCTCTATCATATAGCCACCAGTAAAAAATCAATTATGGATGAATTTGCTTCAAACCATTTTTATAATCCCTATTCCGTAAAAACATCTTTGGTAGATGCTTACTATGAGTCAGCACACTTAGGCGATTCTCCAAAATCTTTATACGCTAGTGTGAAATGCAATTATACGAAATGTAATATTGTAAATGCATTGAAAAAAATAAACAATAGCATTTATATTATTGGAGGATGTGGAATAGAAAATATTGATGAAATGATACGAGAATATCAGATATATAATCCAGCTATCGAAAGCTCTCTGATCAGTAATTCCAAATATCTTCCACAATTGGAAAATCCTTCTGAACTGCTTCGGATGATTCAAATGTTTTTTGTTTAATATAATTGTGTAACTAATTTAAAAAATAATGTTTCACGTGAAACATCCTTTAGCGCTTAGAAATCACTCATGTGCGGGATGTTTCACGTGAAACATTTTTAATTTAATGGCTCCTTTGTAGGCAAACCAGCTTTTCTTGGATAACGCTTTGAGATATTACTAATTTTATTTATTTTAACTAATGACCTCTCTACCTCTGTTCCTGGAAGTAAAAATGTCTTTACCTCTTCTACTCTTCCACCTAATAAAAATATAGCATGCTTTGCTGCTCCCACCTCTTCTTCTATCTTTCCTGACTTATATGGTATAAAATAACCTCCCTTCTTTACAAAGGGCATACAATATTCAGATAAAGTATTAAGATTTGCTACTGCTCTTGAAACACACAGATCATATGCTTCTCTATGAGTGGGGTCCTTTCCTAAGTCTTCTGCTCTCCCATGAATCGCATTAATATTTTTTAACTCCAGAGTTTCAATCACTTCATTCAAAAATTTTACTCTTTTGTTTAAAGAATCCATTAAAGTTATTCTTAACTCAGGGAAAGCAATGATCAATGGGATCCCTGGAAATCCTGCTCCGGTACCCACATCAATAATTTTAATATCCTTTGACCCAATTTCATCAACTGCTTTTACAAGGGATAAACTGTCCACAAAGTGCTTTGTGATCACTTCACCCTCTTCTACAATTGTAGTTAAATTCATAAATTTATTCCATTCAATTAATAATTCATAATACTTATAAAATTCATTTATTTGATTCTTTTTCAAATCTATAGATAATATATCTAATTCTTTTCGAAAGTTTTCTTCAAATGATTGAGTCATACAAAATTCCTCATTCTTTCTTTTCCATACTCTTCTGGTATCGAAGCTGTTCCAGAAAAACAAGCAAAACGGATATGTCTGCCGGTGATACACCTGATATTCTGGATGCCTGTCCAATGGACATGGGTTTATACAAATTCAGCTTCTGGATGGCCTCTTTTCTCAGTCCACTTACCGCAGTATAATCAAATTCCACATCCAGCTTTTTATTCTCCAGTTTTTTATACTGATTTACCTGTTGTTTCTGCCTGCGGATGTACCCATCATATTTAATATTTATATTAATCTGTTCCATGACATCTTCAGAAAGTTCAGGCCTTTTTTTGTCTATTTCAGTTAACATAACATAATCCAGCTCAGGACGCTTTACAAGCTCTGCCACAGTTGTACCTGTTTTTAAAGGAGTGCTTCCATTTTCCTCCAAAAATTTCTGGATATCTCTTGAGGCTCCTATATTAGTAGTTTCCAGCCGTCTGATCTCTTCTTCAATCAGCCTTACCTTTTCCAGCATCAATTCATACTGCTCGCTGCTTATTAAGCCTATATCATGGCCTATTTTCATTAAGCGGATATCCGCATTGTCCTGGCGGAGCAAAAGCCTGTATTCCGCCCTAGAGGTCATCATCCGGTATGGCTCATGATTCTCCTTTGTAACAAGATCATCAATGAGCACGCCGATATAAGCCTGGGAACGGTCCAGTACCACCTGTTCTCTTTCCAGTATCATCATAGAAGCGTTTACGCCAGCCATAAAGCCCTGAACAGCAGCCTCCTCATAACCGGAACTCCCATTAAACTGGCCGCCGCAGAACAATCCTTTAATGGCCATGGTTTCCAGAGTAGACTTAAGCTGTCTGGAATTGATGCAGTCATATTCAATGGCATAAGCATTTCTGACAATCTTCACCTTTTCTAAGCCTGGCACTGTCCGGTACATGGAATACTGCACATCTTCGGGTAAGGAACTTGACATTCCGGCCAGGTACATTTCGTTGGTATAAAGTCCCTCTGGTTCCACAAAAACCTGGTGACGGTTCTTATCTGGGAATTTCACCACCTTATCCTCAATGGATGGACAGTATCTTGGCCCTGTTCCTTCAATGGCACCTGAATATAAGGGAGAACGGTCTATATTTTCACGGATGATCTGATGGGTAGTCTCATTGGTATAAGTCAGCCAGCAAGATATCTGCTCCTTTTGCAAGACCTCCTTGTCCGTAGAAAAAGAAAAAGGAACCACCTTTTCATCTCCAAACTGCTCTTCCATCTTAGAGAAATCAATGCTCCTTTTATCTACCCGGGCAGGGGTTCCCGTCTTAAAGCGAAGCATTTCGATCCCATGCTCCTTTAAGGAATCTGTCAGATGATTGGCCGCTTTAAGCCCATTTGGCCCCGTATACTCGCTTACATCTCCATAGATACACCGGGCTCTTAAATAAGTACCAGTGGCCAATACAGCGGCCTTACAGCGATAGACTGCCCCGGAAAGGGTCTTTACTCCTGTCAGAGTTCCATCCTCAGTAATAATTTCAGAAACCTCGGCCTGCCTTATTGTGAGATGATCCGTATTTTCCAAAGTCATTCTCATGGCTCTGGAATATTCTTGTTTATCAGCCTGTGCTCTTAGAGAATGAACAGCCGGCCCTTTGGATTGATTCAGCATTTTGGATTGGATAAAGGTTTTATCAATATTTTTTCCCATCTCCCCTCCTAAGGCATCTAGTTCCTTTACCAGATGACCCTTGGAACTTCCGCCAATATTGGGATTGCAGGGCATCAGCGCAATGCTGTCTACACTGACTGTAAACATAATAGTCTCAAGCCCCAGCCTTGCGCAGGCTAAAGCCGCCTCACAGCCTGCATGGCCTGCACCGACTATGACAACATCATAAGACTCTTCTAAATGCTGCATTTCTTTTTTCTCTCCTATCTATCGCCCATGTATCATATAAAAAAATACCCATTGCCGGTATTTTCTACATTGTTATAAGCCTATTTAAATACTGTCCTTTATTTACCCATACAAAACTTACTGAATATCTCGTTCACCAGATCATCGTTCACCGATTCTCCCAGGATGGTTCCTAAGTGCTCATAGGCATCCATTAAATCGATGGAGTAAAAGTCCTCCGGCATCTCATTACTTATACTTTCTTCCACCATACAAAGGCTATTTAGAGCCTCCTGCAACGCATTCTTATGCCGCACATTGGTAATATAAACCTGATCATTAAAATCAATCTCACCATGATAGAACATAGTCTTTATCTCATTTTCCAGATTTCCGATTCCAATACCTTCCTTAGCGGAAATAGGTATGATCCGATGCCTTGTCCTTAATTCTAAAGTTTCCTCTGTTACAACAGGAAAAAGATCTGTTTTATTTAAAAGAACAACTGCCTTCCTGTTTTCAATGAAATTCAAAATTTCCTCATCATTTTCATCAAGCGGACAGGATCCATCCACCACATAGATGATTAAATCCGCTTCCTGAGCTGCGTTTCTGGCTTTCTCAACACCAATCCTTTCAACCACATCCTCCGTATTCCTGATCCCAGCGGTATCAATGATATGAAGGCTTAAATCTTCCAGTCTGATCTGCTCTTTTAAGGTATCTCTGGTGGTTCCGGCAATATCCGTTACAATTGCCCGTTCCTCTCCAACCAAAACATTTAAAAGAGAGGATTTTCCTGCATTGGGCTTACCTAAAATAACAGTTTCAATTCCTTCTGAAAGAACTCTTCCATTATCTGAAGATTTAATAAGAAGAGCTAACTCCCTCTTTAAAGGTTCTAAAGTCCTAAGAAGGAGCTCCCGGTACCCATCCAGTGAAATGTGTTCCGGATCATCTAAAGCAGATTCAATCAAAGCAATATGATAAATAATTTTATCTCTCATATCCCTGATCTTTCTGGAGACAGCTCCCTCTAGCTGACTGACAGACGATTTCAACGCATAATTATTTTTTGCATGGATGATATCAATGACTGCCTCTGCCTGGGATAAATCCAGCCTGCCGTTTAAATATGCCCTTTTCGTAAATTCTCCTGGTTCCGCAGGTCTTGCTCCGTATTTTAACACGGTTTCCAGTATCCTTTTAGTCACCAGTACTCCACCATGGCAGTCGATCTCAACCGTATCCTCTGAAGTATAACTTCGTGGCCCCTTCATAATAAGAACCAGAACCTCATCAATAACCTCATCCTCGTCACAAATACAGCCGTAATGAATGGTATGAGAAGGTTCTGCTGAAAGCTTTTTCTCTTTGTTTCCTTTTGTTTTATAAATACGATCTATTATTTGAAATGACTCTTCACCACTTATTCTTACGATCCCTATACCAGAACTGGACATAGC
>JAEWRS010000437.1 GCA_023398855.1 Bacillota bacterium | reverse complement strand
GGTAATATCTGCATGCTTTGTACTGGTCAACCTGCTGGTGGATATTATTTACACCATTGTTGACCCACGTATGGACTTTAACTAAGGGGGATTGGAATGAGCAGACAAGAATTATTCAGAAGAATGCGCAAAAGCAATTTTTTCGTTATAGGAGCAGTATTGGTTTCATTTATTATTTTCGTATCGTTGATTTCTCCCTGGGCGGCGCCTCACAATCCCATTGGTTCGGACTTAACTCTCCGGTTAAAGGTGCCGGACGGTCTTTCCAAGGGCTGGAGCGGTTATATTTTAGGAACTGATCCTTTGGGACAGGATATTTTGTCCAGACTTATGGTTGGCAGCAGGGTTTCTCTGTGGATCTCCTTTTCCGTTGTCATTGCCACAGCCATTATCGGTACCATTCTTGGTATCATATCCGGATTTTTCGGAGGGATCATTGATACGGTTATCATGAGGTTCAGTGACATTCAGGTGTCCATTCCCCCCATGATCCTGGCAATAGCGGTTATGGCCGTACTAGGTAATACCACCAACAATCTGATCCTTGTCCTTGTTTTCACAAGATGGGTGCAGTATGCCAGAGTGGTGCGCAGCAATGTTATGGGAATCAGGAATATGGAGTACATTCACGCCTCCGAAGTTCTGGGTTCCTCCAAGAAAAGGATCATGTTCACCCAGATTCTTCCCAATGTCCTGACACAGCTGATTATTGTTATGAGCCAGGAATTTGGCCGGACCATTTTAACCGAGTCTTCCTTAAGCTTCTTAGGCCTTGGTGTGCCTGCCCCTGCTCCTTCCTGGGGAGTTATGATTGCAGACGGCAGAGAGTACCTGGCAACAGCTCCGTGGGTGGTGATTGCACCTGGGGCAGCGCTTATGGTTGCGGTCCTTGCATTTAACTTTTTAGGCGACGGTGTGCGTGACGTACTGGATCCGAAGAATAAGAATTAACCACGAAAGGGAGAATCCAGATGGAAAAATTAATTGAGATCAAAGATTTCTCAGTAAAATTCGAGACGGGCCGTGCCGTAGCTTATGCACTGAACGGGGTTAATCTTACAATCGGCAGAGGAGAAGCTCTGGGTCTGGTTGGAGAATCAGGCGCTGGTAAGACGACAACAGCACTGGGAATGCTTAACTTAATACCCCAGCCGGCTGGCAAGGTTACGGGCGGAGATATCCTGTATGAGGGAAAATCCGTTTTTAAAATGTCCCAGAAAGAGCTAATGGACATGAGAGGCGATAAGGTGGCCATGATATTCCAGAACCCCCTTACGTCCCTAAATCCTGTATTTACCGTGGGGGAACAGATTGGCATGGTTTTGCAGAAGCATAAGAATTTAAGCAAAAAAGAGGCCGTAAATGAAGCCGGAAAGCTGCTGGAGGTGGTGGGCATAGCCAAATACCGGGTCAATGATTTCCCCCACCAGTTTTCAGGAGGAATGAGGCAAAGGGTGGGCATTGCCGCAGCCCTGGCCTGCAACCCTTCCCTTCTGATCGCAGATGAGCCTACCACGGCTCTAGACGTAACCATCCAGGCCCAGATCCTGGAGCTGATGAAGGAGCTTTTAGTCAAGTTCGACAGCTCCCTGCTGATGATCACCCATAACCTGGGAATTATAGCTGAGATCTGCAACAATGTTGCCGTCATGTATGCAGGAATCATTGTGGAGTATGGTTCTGTGGAGGAGGTATTCACCAATCCCTCTCATCCCTATACCATCGGCTTGTTTGGTTCCATTCCCAAACTGACGGGACCAAGGGAAAGACTTGCCTCCATACCTGGAACAGTGGCTAACCCGGAAAAGCTTTCCTCTGGCTGTCCTTTCCATGAACGGTGCGGGGAGGCATCGGGCCGGTGTTCCGGGCATTCGCCCCAAATGTATCAGATTGGTGAAAATCATTATGTGGCCTGCCACAAAGCCGGGGAGGGGAAACCATGAAACCTCTGATTCAGGTTAAGAATTTAAAAAAATATTTTGAAATCAAGGGAAAGGGCCAGCTTCATGCTGTGGATGACATTTCCTTTGATATCTACCCGGGAGAGACCCTTGGACTGGTGGGAGAGTCTGGATGCGGAAAAAGCACGGTTGGAAATGTGATCATGAGACTTCATAAGCCAACAGGCGGAGAACTGATTTATGGGGAAAGGGATGTATTTAAAGCCTGCGGAAAGCAGGAGATGCTGGAGATGTGTTCTAAAATACAGATTATATTCCAGGACCCCTATTCTTCCTTAAATCCCAGGAAAACAATCCGCTCCATTTTAAAGGAGGCTTATAAGATCCATAAAATCGGCTCTGATAAGGAAATGAATGAAAAAATAGAAGCTCTGTGTGATGACTGCGGAATTTCCAAGGATCTGCTGAATAAATATCCTCATGAGCTGGACGGAGGAAAGCGCCAGATCGTGGGAATAGCCAGGGCATTATCCTTATCACCGGAATTCATTGTGTGTGATGAACCAGTATCCTCCCTTGACGTATCCATACAGGCAACTATCATCAATCTGCTCATGGATTTACAGAAAAAAAGAGGCTTGTCCTATCTCTTTATTTCTCACGACTTATCGGTTGTGCGCCATATTTCTAACCGTATTGCCGTCATGTATCTGGGCCAGATCATTGAAAGCGCGGAAACCGACGATATCTTTCAAAATGCAGTACATCCTTATACCATAGCTCTCTTATCAGCTATTCCAAAGGTGGAGATTGGAAAAAAGGTGTCCCGCATTGTTTTAAAAGGGGATGTGCCAAGCCCTCTCAATCCGCCGGAAGGCTGCCGGTTTGCCCCCAGATGCTGGATGGCTAAGGAGATATGTAAAAAAGAAACTCCTGTCCTTCGGCAGACAGGAGAAAAGGGGCACTGCGTTGCCTGTCATTTCTGGGAAGAATCCAGGGAAATGGCTGAAAAGGAACAGGCCTTAATGGAACAGGCGGAAATGCTGTCAACATAATTTATAATAAAATGCCCTGTGACTATGGAACACTCCAGTCATAGGGCATTTTACTGGAAATAATTTTTTATGTCTTTGCAGAAGCTGTCTGCGGCCTGATTTAAGCTCCAGTTTTTTCTGGTCACAAGGGCATTAAACCTGGTGAGACGGGGAGAGATGGAATAGTAGGCCACCAGCTCCCGTTCGCTGGCGCAGGATTCTCCTATAAAGGTGACGCCGATCCCCATGGCTACCATGCTTCTGGTTGTGGATATGCTGTTGGTTTCACATACAGTACGGGGAATCCAGCTGGCCTTTTCCAATATGGCATCCGTAAGATAGCGCAGTGTAGACCCCTTTTTGGAAAGCAAGATGTTTTCATCTCCAAAGTTTGCTTCGAATTCTTTGATTTTTATGGGATTGCCAGGATTTTTTCTCCGGTAGGGATGGCCGGCCGGAATGGAAAACAATACTTCTTCTTCCTTCAGTATGGTGACCTGATCAGGGGAAAAAGGGTCTGTGGTATTGAGTGCCATGATTCCGCAGTCAATGCTTTCTTCCAATAAAAGCTTTGTGAGATCAGGCAGACTGGTTTCTGAAATTTCAATGGTAACTTCGGGATAGCGGGTTTTAAAGGCGGGTATGATATCCACCAGCATTTTCAGACCGAATTGGGATGTGACTCCAACCGTGATATGGCCCCGGTTATCCAGGCTTTGTATGTTTTGATAAAGAACATTTTTGGTGGCTATTACCTTCTCGGCGGCCTGGATATATAGCTGACCTGCAGGGGTCAGGGACAGGCGGCCTTTGCTCCTGTAAAAAAGAGGCGTGCCAAGCTCACTTTCCAGCTTGGAAAGGTACTGGCTTAAGGTGGATTGGGAGACAAAGAGTTCTTCAGCGGCTTTTGTCATGTTTTGCTTTTGGGCAATGGTCAGAATATAACTGAGATAGCGGGTATCCATGGGAAATTCTCCTCTTTATGGCAGAAAGGTTCAGGTCGGGTTACATACATGGTCGCTGAATAAAATTATACCATACCCCTTATGGAAAGACAATTCAGTATCTCAATCCATGTGTTGCCTGGCTTTTGGCCGCTAAAGAAATTGATGGCACGGAAGCATGGAAAAGAGCAAGGCACCTGGCTGTTTTCGGCCAATCCCTGCTCTTTCTTGTCTGATATTATTTTATTGAGTCTGCAATGGCATTTGCCATAGCGGCAATTTCTGTCAGCTGGTCCTCTTTTACAGAGGATTTAATGGTAATGGTCTGATCCAGCAAGGTCATGTTTTTCATTTCTGTAAGGACTTCGGTCATCTTTTTGCCAGCCATAACACCCCAGGAGCCATTTTCCATAAGAGCGACTGTGCGGTTCTGTACGTTGTGGGCCTTCAGGTCCTGAAGCAGATGCTCCATGCTGGAGAAGACTCCGCCGTTATAGGTGGCTGAGGCAAATACCAGATGGCTGCAGCGGAAGGCTTCAGAGATGATCACGGATGGATGGGTGGAGGATACGTCATACATGACGATGTTGCGGATGCCCCGGTCAGACAGGCGGCATGCCAGGATGTTGGCAGCATTCTCTGTATTTCCGTAAATGGAGCCGTAAGCGATCATTACGGCATGTTCCTCTGGTGTATAACTGCTCCATTTTAAATACTTTTCCATGTACCAGCAAATATTAGTACGCCATACGGGGCCATGGAGAGGACAAAGGATCTGAATGTCTAAATCCATGATCTTTTTTAAAAGCGCCTGGGTGGACGGACCATATTTACCGACGATATTGGAATAGTATCTTCTGGCTTCGTCAAGCCATTCCCGTTCAAAATTCAATTCATCAGCAAACAGGTTTCCGTTCATGGCCCCAAAGGTACCAAAGGCATCAGCGGAAAAAAGGATCTTGTCCGTAGTATCGTAAGTAACCATTACTTCCGGCCAATGGACCATGGGAGCCATATAAAAGGTAAAGGTATGTCTGCCGGATGAGAAGGTGTCCCCTTCCTTCACGACAACAGCCCTGCCGTCAACACCGAATTCATAGAACTGGTTGATAATTGGAATGGTCTTGGTATTGCAGATAATCTTTACGTCAGGATATCTTCTGACCATTTCCCCTAACGTGGCACAGTGATCCGGCTCCATGTGGTTTACGATGATGTAATCCAGATTCCGTCCACCAAGGACTGCTTCCACATTTTCCATGAACTGCCCGGTAATAGCCCGGTCAACGGTATCAAAAAGAACGGTTTTTTCGTCTAGCAGGACGTAAGAGTTATATGATATCCCTTTCGGTATGGGATAGGCGTTTTCGAACAGGGCCAGACGGCGGTCGCTTCCGCCAACCCAGAACAAATCGTCTTTGATATTTTTTACACAATACATGGTGCTGCCTTCCTTTCTTTCGTTCGTGCATTCTCGTTCATCGTATACAGTATACTATGTTTTCAGGAAAATGTCATTGTGTTTTTAACTGGATTACACTAAAATCGGTTCAATATATACCTCTACGATTCCGCCGCATACCATTCCCTCGTCTTCCGCATTGCCCGGAGTCATGTCAACCTTCTTTAATACCGGCGTGTTATCACGGGCAGTTTCCCTGGCAATGGAACACACCTCTGCTTCCACACAGCCCCCTCCAATGGTTCCGATGGTCTGTCCGTCAAGCATCACGATCATTTTTGAACCAACATCCCGCGGGGCGGAGCCTTTTCTGGAGACAATGGTAACAAGAGATCCCGGGGAATCTGTCAGTTTTACGGAGGTCAGCCCTTCAAGAATTTCTTTTGGATAACCAAAGGTTTTTTTGCTTCCGTTTTTAATCTGTATGATTTCCGCCATAATGGCTACTGCTATTTCTTCTGGGGTCTGAGCATTAATCTTTAATCCGATGGGAGTATAGACCTGGTTTAACAGTTCCTGGCTTATTCCTTCGTTAACCAGAACATCTTTTACCAGTTTCACCCTGGCTTTGCTTCCGATCATGCCGATGTAGGCATTTTTTTTAACAATGATCTGGGATAAACAGTCCTGGTCGTAGCGGTGTCCCCTTGTGACTATGATAAAGTAATGGCCAATACTTCCCTGGATCTCTTCCAGGGCTTCCCGGAAGGGTTTGCAGATCACTGTATCAGCGCCTTCTTTTCTTGCAATATTTGCAAATGATACCCTGTCATCAATAACTGTAACATGAAACCCCAGCATTTTTCCGATTTTGATGATTGGGATAGAAATATGTCCTGCTCCACACACCACCATGTATTTTTCACCTGAAACAAGTTCACAGAACAATGTGCTGTTCTGGATCCTGATGGTCTGGGTTTTGTCAAGCCCTTTTAAATCCTCTGAAAAGGATTCAAATACCTTTTCATCGCCTTGAGTGCAGATAAATTCCCCATTGGACCACAGAGTCTTGGATCCCATTCCCTGTCCCTCAATGATAGTCAGGCTGAATAAGCTCTTATTCTTATCAGTATTTGTTAATTCTTCATAAAATCCTGCCATTTTCTGATTACCCCCTTTTGTATTTGTATTTTATTAAGAAAAAAGGGCGGGATTCACTCCGCCCTTTTTTGGGTGTTTTGTATGTCAAGGGATTGATGCTGTCAGTCCCCTTTTATTTTGCTGGTTTCGGTTTACGGTAGAAGGTATTATCCAAAGGAAGTTTGTACCGGAATACGCCATCCTTCTTGTAATAAGCATTCTGCAAAGCAGGTGCTCCCATAACACATACGATCTCACCAACACCTTTTGCTCCAAACGCAATATCAGATGGATTCTTTTCAATGAACCTTACATCAATGGGAGGCACCTGGGGAGCTTTAAAGATACCTAAGGTACCTAACTTGGCCTGAGGAATTCCATCCTTTAATGGGAAATCTTCTGTCAGTCCATAACCAAGGCCCATTGCAACACCGCCTTCTACCTGTCCTTCTGCTGCAAGAGGGTTAATGGCTTTCCCAATATCATGGGCTGCAATGATATTGACGACTTTTCCTTCGTTGTCAATCACAAAAAGCTGCGTTGCATAGCCGTAAGCAATATGGCTTACAGGGTTTGGTTTATCACTGCCCATAGGATCTGTTTTATAATCAAATTCGCCGTAGTATTCCCTGCCTTCTAAATCACTTAAAGAATTTCCTGCATCCAAATCTTCTTTCAGCTTTCTTGCAGCCGTGTGGATGGCTTCTCCTGTAAATACGGTCTGACGGGAAGCTGTGGTCGTTCCTGAGTCAGGTGTGAATTTTGTATCCGGATGTCCCACCTCTACCAGTTCGGGTGCAAGACCAGTGGTCTGACAGACCATCTGTAAGGTTACGGTCTGGAGTCCCTGACCAATAGCGGCAGCAGAAGATCCGGTAACAACTTTTCCGTCCTGGATTCGTAAAATACAGCGGCCCACGTCTGCAAGGCCGACACCAATGCCCGCATTCTTCATGGCAGATGCAATTCCTACAAAATAATTAGGATCAGACTCATATTTTTCAAAATCTTCTTTTACTGCTTCCAGGGTTTCTGCCATACCAGTGCCTTCGTCTGCAATCTGTCCGTTAGGAAGTGACTGACCTGGTCTGATGGCATTGCGGTAACGGATCTCCCAGCCGGAAATTCCTACCTGCTCAGCCAATTGGTTGACCAGTGCTTCCGTAGACATACAAGACTGGGTCACGCCAAATCCGCGGAATGCTCCTGCAGGAGGATTGTTGGTATAGTAAGCATCACCTTCAATATCCACATTCTGGTAGTTATATGGTCC
>JAEWRS010000424.1 GCA_023398855.1 Bacillota bacterium | reverse complement strand
CAGGTTGTGTTAAGAAATCTGGTGCTGATGAATCAGGCCGGAAATGTAGGCGCTTCTGCGGCGGAGCTGGTGGCAAAGCAAAAGCTTGCAGAGCAGCTAAAGTATTGTATTGTTGTGGTTTCAGCGTTCCCGTTGCTGGCTGTGTATCCATTCCTGCAGAAATATTTTGCAAAGGGAGTTACCATTGGTGCGGTAAAGGGATAAGAAAGCAAGGTATTAAAGAAAAATAAATATTATTTCAGTGGAGGAATCAATATGAAAAGAAAATTAGCGGCAGGCATTCTTTCTGTATCAATTGCAGCATCCCTGCTTTCCGGGTGCAACGGTTCCAAAGGCACAAGCAATCAGGCTGATGCAGAAAAGGGAGCAATTGAATTGACTGCACAAGAGCAGGAGGCCGTAGACGCAGGCTTAATCCAGTTGGATGGCTCTCTGCCTATTATCAAGGATCCGGTAAAGTTTGAAGAAAAGTACGGAAAAATCAAAGTATTAAATGTAGGTGATGCACAGCGTGTCACCAAACCAGAGGACATTGTAATGGTAAAGAAATGGGCAGAGGATACAGGAGTGTCCTTTGAATGGACCACCATCCCGTCTGAGAATGCTGGTGAAAAGATCAACCTAATGCTCACAGCCGGCAATGAGCTTCCTGATGTATTCTGGAATTTTGAAGGGTCTCAGTCAGGTATTACGGTTGCCCAGTATGCTGACCAGAACATTTTTCTTCCCACAGAAACCATTGTAAAGGATTACATGCCTAACTTAAAAAAGATCCTGGATGATAATCCATCTTATACGATGGAAGTGCAGAGCCCGGATGGACACATGTACGGCTTTCCATGGATCGAGCAGATGAAAGGCTTAATCCTGACTCCTGGCCCCTTCCTGATTAACAAGACCTGGTTGGACAAGGTTGGTAAGGATGTTCCTGAAACAGTGGATGAATGGGTGGATTGTCTGAAGGCATTCCGGGATGCCGGTGATTTAAACGGAAACGGAAAGGCAGATGAAATACCCATGGCCAGCTGGTTTGGTCAGCATAATCAGGATGGATTCGGCTCTTATAACCTGTTCTACCGGTTTACCGGGGCTTTCGGAAATGCGGATTCTTACTGTGGAGGCAATCCATATGCCGACCATTTGAGAATTATTGACGGTAAAGTGACCTTTACCGCAAAGGATCAATCCATTAAGAAAACAGCAGAGTTCTTCCATATGCTTTACAAAGAGGGATTGCTATGGAACGGTTCTTTTGAAAATGCGGAGAGTGCTGCATTTAAAAGCTCTTTGATCAAAGAGGATACAGCCAGAATCGGCTCCTTCGGTGTATGGGCTGACCAGGAAATCGTAAACCTGGATGTGCATGATGAGTACGTTCCCCTTCCAAGATTAGAGGGAGAAGCAGGAAAGGTCGGCTTTGCCTTAAACCATTCAGAAATGCAGGATTCTTCTATTGGTGCCATAACAACAGATTGCAGATTCCCTCACCTGGTAGCAAGATTTTATGACTATATTTATGGAAGTCCTGAGGTTTCAATCCAGACCAACTGGGGTGCAATGGGATACAACTATGTGAAAAATGACCAGGGGCTCATGGAAACTCCTTTGGATGGAAACGGCCATATCATAACACAGGATCCATGGACTGATTTTGGCCAGCAGCGTGCCAATACAACAATTGCCCGCACGCCAATGGCTGTATTAGACGGTTATTATGACACCGTTGTAAAGTATACCTTTGATGCGGTAAAGCTGTATGAATATCAGGTGGTCAACGGCAAAGAGGACATTTTAAAGGAATATGAAACAATTCCAAAAGTAATGATGACAACTGACGAGATCGCGAGACTTGCGCAGGTTCAGCCTACTGTTTCCAATATTGTAGACCGCTACATTGCAAAATGGATTACAGAAGGAGTAGATGATGCAGGCTGGACTAGTTATCAGAACGAACTGGAGTCAGCTGGAGTCAAAGATATCGTTGACATTTACCAGGGCGCTGTAGACAGGGCAAGGAACGCTGTAAAATAATAAAAAGGAACAGGGCTGCCACACAGAATCGGCTGTACGGCAGCCTCTGCTATATTGTTAGGAGGAACAGACATGAGTACAAAGGGTGTGCGAAATTTCAGACCAAAGGTACATTTTACACCGCCAGAAAACTGGAGCAATGATCCAAATGGAATGGTTTATATGGATGGGATATGGCATCTTTATTATCAGAATTATCCCGATCAGCCTGTATGGGGGCCGATGCATTGGGGGCATGCTGTGAGCAGGGATCTGCTCCACTGGGAACATTATCCCATTGCCCTGCACCCAGATGAACTGGGTTATATTTTTTCGGGAAGCATGGCTTATGATAAAGAAAACACTTCGGGTTTTGGGAAAGAGGGAGAGATTCCCGCTGTTGCCATGTATACCAGCCATCATCCGGTGGATGGCCATGAATGCCAGAGCATTGCTTACAGCGTGGACGGAGGATATCATTTTGAAAAATATTATGGCAATCCTGTTATAGATAATCCCGGACAAAAGGATTTCAGAGATCCCAAGGTGTTCTGGAATAAAAGGCGGAATTGCTGGAGCATGATCCTGGCGGCCAAAGACTGTGCTTATATTTATGCGTCCCAAGACTTGAAATGCTGGGAAAAGACCGGAGAGTTTGGCGGGGAAGAGAATCAGATGAGCTCCACCTGGGAGTGTACGGACTTGTTTCCTGTTCAGACGGAAGAAGGGGAAAAGTGGGTACTGCTTGCCAGCATGATGGCAATTCCAGGCAGGTATCACGCCCGTATTCAATATTTTATCGGAGATTTTGACGGTGACACCTTTGTGAACACCACACAGGAAAAGGAGACTCTTTATCTGGATTTTGGATTTGACAATTATGCTGGGGTAACGTTTCACAATTATGAGAAGCCGATTTATTTAGGCTGGGGTGTCAGCCCTGAATATGCCAATCAGGTGCCTACCGGAGAGTTTGCAGGCTTGATGACTGTTGCCAGAGAGCTTTCTCTTATCAGGACAGAGAAGGGATACCGCCTGGCAGCAAAGCCTTTTGGTCTGGATCATTTGCGCGCGGTTTCTTATGGGGTGGCTGACGGAGATTCGCTGAACAGTGAAAGCTTTGGATTAAACGTGCAGGGGAGATCCGGGAAAATCATATTTTCAAATGAAAAGAAACAGGAGCTGGTTGTTGAGATAGGGGAAAATAGCGTCAGAATTGACCGGTCCAGGGCAGGAGCAAGGGATTTTTCCAATTATTATTGTGATGAGCTTCATTCTGTTGCGGAAACAAAACGCCTCTTACGCGGGACGGTTGATATGGAGATATTGTTTGACGTTTCTTATTTGGAGGTATTTGCGGACAAGGGTCTGGAAACGGCGTCCATGACCGTGTACCCGGATGTTCCCTATGAGAAAATTTCTATACAGGGAGATTTGATTGTGCGGATTTACCAGCTTAAGTAATCATAAGAAAATAAGCTGCAGACTGGAAGAGAGGAATACTATGAGCACAAAAGGAATAAGAGATTTTCGGCCCAGGATTCATTTTACGCCAACTGAGAACTGGATGAATGACCCCAATGGTATGATGTACATAAACGGGACTTACCATTTCTGCTATCAGAAATATCCCGGTGATACAGTATGGGGTCCAATGCACTGGGGTCACGCGGTGACAAAGGATCTGCTGCATTGGGAACATCTTCCCATAGCGCTGTATCCTGATGAGCTGGGATATATATTTTCAGGGAGCTGTGTTTATGATAAGTATAACACCTCGGGCTACGGGACCAAGGAAAGCCCTCCTGTTATTGCTGTTTATACCAGTCATAACAATGAGACCGGATTGGAGCAGCAAAGCATTGCTTACAGCGTAGATGGGGGAAAGCATTTTGAGAAGTCTTATTTGAATCCGGTAATTGAAAATCCCGGCATTCCTGATTTCAGGGACCCCAAGGCATTCTGGAATCCTGTCCGCCGTTGCTGGAGCCTGGTACTGGCTGCCCAGGACCGGGTATATTTTTACAGCTCACAAGATTTAAGAAGCTGGGAAAAAACAGGAGAATTCGGCCCGGAGGGCAATCATGCAAAGGGGGTATGGGAGTGTCCGGATTTATTCCGGATCAGGTATAAGGATCATGCATTCTGGATTTTAGCAGTGAGTATGACAAAAACAGAAGAGGAACGGTGCAGGACCCAGTATTTTATAGGTGACTTTGACGGAGACACATTTCTCTGCACTCATCCGGCTGAGGAGGTGCTTTGGCTGGATGACGGCTTTGATAATTATGCAGGAGTGACGTTTCAAAATTATGATTCTCCTCTGTTTATGGGCTGGGCCATGAATTGGGCTTACGCCTCCGTGGTGCCTACGGGTAAATTCTGTGGTCAGGCGACTTTGGCAAGAAGCCTTTGTATTCGTAAAACAAATGCAGGATACCGTCTGGCCGGACATGCAGAGGGACTTGACAAGTTCCGGCATATGGCTTATCCCGTTAAGAATGGTACGCATTTGATGACAGAAACATTTGGCCTGAAGATTAAGGGGGAAGGAGAGGGAATCATCTACCTGTCAAACAGTGAAGGGCAAAGATTGGAAATTGAGGTCACAGAGGATATAATAACAGTAAACCGGACCATTGCCGGTTACCGGGAGTTTGATGAACAGTTTATGGCTTCAGAATATTCCGTGGCCTCCTCAAAACGCCTGATTAAAGGAAGCTGGGATTTAGAGGTGATCTTTGATGTTTCTGTTTTGGAAGTATTTGGTGATGAAGGGCTTAATATGATTACCATTGTTGTATTTCCTGACACTCCTTATGATACGATTAAATGGAAGGGCAGCCTTACCGCAGCCTTATTTGAAATCAACTGACAGCGTGGACTCATACGCCGTATATCACAGGACTTCTACATATTCAGGTTCCAATACATAACTGTTTATATGCCTGCTCTGCATTAATAAATAATTACATAATGGAACCTGAAACAGGAACTATGCGTTGCCCCGGTCTATCTGAAATAATGAGGAAACTGCTTTTCAATACCAAGAGCCATAATATCAGCCATTTCCAGTGCTCCCCGCTCAATATCGGTAAAGGTACTGATACTGTCTTCAAAATTACCGGATAGCATGCTGCAGATATCATCCTTTAAAAGTGCAAGGTGATCGTGAAGCATGTTTTTCCATTCGTCTGCGGACCATTTTGGATTAATATTTCCGAGTAAGGTCGCCATCTGGTCGGCATTCTGGTATAATTGTTTTTCCATGCTTTCTGCTGCAGCAGCATCCCCTGTCTTTGCAGCTGTAATATAATCATTGCCAAGAGAAATGTGCTTACTTAGCAGATTTCCAATATCTTCCGCAAGGTCCTCTCCATAGAAAACCTGCAAAGCTATTTCAAAATCCTTTGGATTCTGAGCAAGACGGTCGGCAACTGCCTGTGTATCTGGAAGCTCCTGTATCATACTTTGCATTGCCATCCTTGCCCAGTAAACATGCTGTGACCACAGAAGACGAAGGTAGTTGCTTAAGTTATGTTCTTCCTTGCTGACCCAGAGATAAATGGGGGGTTCCGCTGGCTCAGGGACAGGCCGGGGCATTGGCTGGGGTGTTGGTTTTGGCATATTATTGCGTCTTCTGGGAATGCAGATCACCAGACCTGCGAACAGATTGGCAGGATCTAGGTCTGGGTTTGAAGCCATGATTTCATCGGCAGTGATCTGAAAACGCTGGGAAAGCATCCAAATCGTATCACCTTCTTCAATCACGTAGGATTCGTAGCCTCTTGGGCATGCGTCCATTTCACCGCTGCTGTCTGGCTCTCCGGGTGTGACGGCCTGGGAACGGAACCAGAAAGGTATATTGGGCAGCTGGTATCCCGCAGGGATCCAGATCGTCTGGCCGGCATAGAGGTTGTAGGGATTTAATCCGGGGTTTATGGCCTGGATGCTTTCTACAGTAGTGCAATAACGCTGTGCCAGGAGCCATATCGTATCATTCTTCTGCAGGGTATAAGAACGAAGGCCAACGGGACAGCGGTTTCCGCCGCCGGTTCCACCTGAAGGTGGTGTTGGAGCTGGTGGCTGGGGAGTTCTTCTTGCTGGAATACAAATGGTCTGCCCCACTGATAAGTTTCTTGGATTCAGGCCTGGGTTTGCTGCCATAATCGCACCAGTGGAGGTATAATAACGTTGTGAAATCTGCCATAGCGTATCGCCGGATCGAATGGTATAAGGAAACAGTCCTACAGGGCATGTAGCCATAATTTTACTGCCTTTCTATAAAACAATTTGCCTTATTTTATGATTTAAATACGGGAAAGTACCTGTCAGCCTTGGCCTATTTTATTTTTTTGGAAACCAGGGGATGCCGGCCGGTTATCAGGCTCATATGTTTTGAAGATTTGGATATGCATAATAAAGGATGGTAATAATTATCCGCTTGTACGATTATGATAGTATCAGCACTTGAAATCAAAACAGCCCGTACCCCATCTCCTGTTATATGGACATGATCCTGGATACAGACAGATGGCTGTTGGCGGTCAGGGGGATACATGATATTATCAGACGGTTTAATAAATAACGGATTTTCTTTGCAGGATGTGAATGAGAATGACTTGGAGAGTTACATAAATATAAGAAGGGATTGCCTTAAAAAATATGTAGATGACTACAATGGTGGTTGGATGGAAGAGATACAAGTGATAATCGGCACAGATAATTTTCATAAAATGCAAACATACACTTGTTTTCAGAAAGTATTGCAAAACCACAGGATCGTGGGTTTTTTTACATTTGCTGAACAGGCAGACCGGTTTGGTTCCATAGCTCTTCAGCTTATGAAGTCTGTCCGGCACATGGGGCTGGAGGCATTTTATATCAGCTGTATTACATCACTTTCCAGGGAAGCAGATAAGCCGGTATTTCTGCATCTTTACAAGTCTGATCCCATTCAAGGTCTTTATAAGCAATTCGGCTTTATCATTTATGATCAATCCAGAACCCACTATTTAATGAGCTTTAACCAAAATGCTGCTGTAGGGATAAATACTGCAGATGGCTTCAAAAATCATGGGAACCACATTTGCGGCAATTTCAATTTATGTGGAGGTGTAAGCCGCATAAGCATGCACTGAAAAAGGCCTCAAATTCCGGATCATCCGGTTTTTGAGGCCTTTGCATCTCAACGGCTAAAAAATGACAGGCTGAATTTGCTTTCCGTTTAAAGCGTATTCCAAGGTATCTGCAATCAGGCTGGTATGTGCAATCATGGAATTTGGTTTTTTTACAGGGTCATCCTGGCCAAAGGGGACAAAATAAATGTTTTTGGCGTTAAATAACTCTCCCACATTCTTAAAATTAATTCCAAGGGCATCGTTGGTGGAAAGAGAGATCACAAGAGGCTTGGAATTTCTTAAATGGGCTTTGGCGGCCATGAGCACCGGTGTGTCGGTGATGCCATTGGCCAGCTTTGCCAGAGTGTTTCCGGTACATGGGGCAATGAGCAGGATATCCAGATAGCCCTTTGGTCCGATAGGCTCTGCTTCCTCTATGCTGAGGATCGGTTGATTGCCTGTTAAAGCAGTGATCTGCTTTACATATTCCCCGGTATCTCCGAAACGGGAATCGGTTGTCAGTACGTTGGTGGAGAAAATAGGATAGATATCAGCTCCCTTATCTACCAGAACCTTTATTTCTTTTTCTATTTTATCAAAAGTACAAAAGGACCCGGTAATTGCCAGGCCTACTTTTATTCCTTCCAGTTTCATAGAACAATCCTTTCCGACAGGTGCTTTATAATTGCGTCAAATAAAATTTCCGCTGAACTTCCGGGTGCATAGATTCCAGGAAGCCCGGGGCAAAGCCTGGCGCGGATATTCAGCTGCCTGCAGCAATCAAAATCAACGCCTCCTGGAGCGGATGCGATATCAATGATTGTTACGTCCGGGTCCATGGAAATAATTGAGTCTTTCTCCAGGATCAGTGCTGGGATGGTATTAAAAATATACTGATATTCCCCTAATCCCCTGGACAGCTCACTTAAGGGCATGGTGTAAAGCCCCATGGAGTCCGCTGCGGCAAGCTGTGTTTCCTTACGGTCTGCAATGGTTACTATTCCATCCAGTCCTTTTAATTTTATTGCCAGAGTTTTTGCACACCGGCCAAAGCCGGTTACCAGGCAGCGGCTTTTGTGAAGGCAGCCGGGACTTAGGCGGATGGCCTCGGCAATTGCGCCTTCTGCAGTTGCAATGGTGTTTTTTACAGTCACCTCTTCCATATCCATATAGTCAAAACATACAATGTCGTTATCTTCGGCATATTTCTTTACAAAGGCAGGGATGCTGCCGCCAAATAGAATATGGTCAGATGTTAAAAGATTTAATAGGTTCCCCATCCCTAAGTCCTCCATGGGGTTGGTTGAAAACAACTTAATTTTGTCCTTTGTAAAGGGAATGGGACAAAGGATGACATTGTTGTTTTTTATGGCCTCCTCCATGGAAAAGGAAGGATCCTCACTGCTGTAGTGAAGGGTCGTAGGAAAGCCGTTTTCAATTAACATTTGGTTTAAATAAAGCTGCCTGGAATCGCCGCCTAAAAGAAGAAAATTATACATACGGTCATCACTCCTTATAATGGTTTATATGATAAAAAAAATGATTTGTGTATGGTACCAACAGGGGATGTTTGTCATACTTTTGTTAGTATGAACCTCTAATTTTGGGAATGAGTGACTATGAAAGAATCGATTTTTAAAGGCTCTGCGGTAGCCATCGTTACGCCCATGGATGAGCATGGGAGTTTGGATTTTAAGGCAATGGAACGGTTGCTGAAGTTTCAGCTGGAAAACGGCACGGATGCCATTGTAGTTAACGGGACCACAGGGGAATCCGCTACCCTGGAAGAAAAGGAAAAGCTGGAATTGTTTGAATTTGTGGTACATTACGTAAATCACCGTGTACCTGTGATCATGGGAACGGGAGGGAACTGTACGTCCCATGCGGTCCGATTGTCCAGAAAAGCCCAGTCATTAGGGGCATCTGCATTGCTACAGGTGACCCCGTACTATAACAAGACTTCCCAGCATGGTCTGATCGAGCATTTTACAGCTGTGGCAGACAGCGTAGATATCCCCATTATTCTTTATAATGTTCCTACCCGCACAGGGGTGAATATTGCGCCGGAAACGTATGCAAAGCTTTCGGAGCATCCCAATATTAAAGCAGTTAAGGAGGCCGGTGGAAATATTTCCCATATCGCTAAGACTGCGGCTCTCTGCGGCCATAGGCTTGATCTGTATTCTGGAAATGATGACCAGACGGTTCCCATTCTTGCTCTTGGAGGCAAGGGAGTGATTTCTGTTTTAGCCAATATCATGCCCTTTGAGATGCATCATATATGCCAGTGTTTTTTTGATGGGGAATTAGAGAAAAGCAGGGATATGCAGCTGGAGCTGATTGACATTATGAATGCCATGTTTATGGATGTGAATCCGGTCCCGGTTAAGGCTGCCTTGTCCATGCTTGAGCTGTGTGAAGAAACCTACAGGCTTCCTCTGACCCGTATGCAGGAAAAGGATAAAGAGGCCTTAAAGCAGGTCATGAAGGCCTATTTTCCTCACTTGTAGGATCTGTTAAAGGCGGTTTTAAATTATTTATCATTTTAGTTGCGAACCTACTGTTGCCATGCTATATTTGTTGTAATCAAAACAAAGGAGGACGGATGTATATGAAGCACAAAAGAAAAACACACATTTTTACGAAGTTGCTGTTCGGTATCTCCATTCCAGTTGTACTTATTTTTATTCTGTCGGGAATGTTCATTTCATGGCAGACAGGTAAGAGCATGCAGACCCAATCAAAAGAGACGCTGAATTCTGCTTCCCTTGCGGCTGCAAACCAGGTAAATTCTTTTTTGACCTTTTACTTGGCAGAGGTACAGAGTGCAGCAGCAAGCAGTCAGTTTGAAACGTTTCTTGCCGATGCTACCGGGAAGGTACGGCTGCCGGACAGTGAAGGTTACCCGGAGGTCAAGAAGACTCTTGATAAACTCCAGGCTACAGATAAAGAGAATATTCTTGCTGCATGGATTGCGGACTTAGATGTCAGCCAGGTGACGCAGTCGGATAATTTTACATCAGAGGACGGATGGGATATTTCCACAAGGCCCTGGTACCGGGCGATGGAACTGGATCACCCAATCCTGACTGAGCCTTATGTTGATGTCAGTACGGGACAAGTCATTGTCAGCGCTGTCAGCGGAATATATGATAACAGAACAGGAAAGCCATTGGGTGTGGCTGGTGTTGACATTCAGCTGTCCCAGCTGATGACGATTTTAGGCAATTATAAAATCGGGAAAACAGGAACAGTCATTTTGGCAACGGAAGGTGGGCAGATTGTCTACCACCCCAATCATGACCTGATCCAGAAGAATATGTCAGACATCGATATTTCCCAGAATATTAAAGATGCATTTACCGGCCAGGAAGTGGGAAATTACGAATACACGATGGAAAAGGTTCCCTATTCCGGTTCCGTCAACCGGGTAGGTGATTCCGGCTGGCTTGTGTTGTCCAGCATCCACCAGTCTGAGGTACTTGCCGCTAAAAGAGCGGTGGTGAGTACCATTACCACGATTTTTATTTTGGGTTCATTCATTTTAATCCTGATTATTTTTGTAATGGCCCATGGAATATCCAAGCCGCTTAGAAGGCTTTCTGTCATTGCACAACGGATCGGGGAGGGAGAGCTTGATCTTCAAGTAGATGTATCAGGCAGTGATGAGATCGGCATGGTTGCCTCGTCATTGGGAAATACGGTAAGCCAGTTGAAAAATTATGTGAATTACATAGATGAAATTGCTGCTGTATTAAATCAGGTGGCGGAAAAAGATCTTGTTTTCCAGCTGCAGTATGATTACAAAGGTGATTTTGAGAAAATTAAAATGTCCCTGATAAAGATCAGAGGTACCCTTACCGCCACCATGGAGCGCATCACCGTGACTTCTGACCAGGTGGCATACGGCTCACAGAGCATTTCCGCCAGTTCCCAGGCCCTGGCACAGGGGGCAACAGAACAGGCCAGTTCTGTGGAAGAACTGGCGGCAACCATAGGTGAAATTTCCCATAAGATCCAGGAGAATGCCAAGGACTCTGGCAATGCCGACAAACAGGCGGCTCTGGCCATCAAAGAGCTGGAAACAAGCAATCATCATATGAATGAGCTGGTTTCTGCTATGGCAGAGATCAATGAAAGCTCCAGTGAAATTGGTAAAATCATTAAGGCTATCGAAGACATTGCTTTCCAGACTAACATTCTGGCTCTAAATGCAGCAGTGGAGGCAGCCCGGGCGGGAGAAGCAGGAAAAGGCTTTGCAGTGGTTGCTGATGAGGTGCGGAATCTGGCCTCCAAAAGTGCTGATGCGGCCAAGAGCACCACTCATCTGATTGAAGGTTCCATTCAGGCGGTGGCAAACGGTTCCAGGCTTGTGGACGAAGCGGCTGGGTCACTGAGTAATGCTGTAAACAGTACACGTTCTGTCTCCGAAATGATAGGCAGGGTATCAGAGGCTTCGGTTCAGCAGTCTGAGGCGATCCGTCAGGTTTCTGTGGGTATTGATCAAATATCCGGCGTGGTCCAGACTAATTCGGCAACAGCTGAGGAAAGTGCGGCATCCAGCGAAGAGCTGTCTGATCAGGCAGAGCTGTTAAAGGATTTAGTAAATGAATTCAAATTTCACTAATAGATCATAAATAAAAAAAATGCCCGGACAGTTTGCTGCCTGGGCATTTTTTTTATTGTATGTTATTAGTCATGCTGTTTTCTCATCAAGGAGAAAGCTGGACAGAGAATCCAGAATCTCTTTGTGGTCATTTTCATGGATAATAAGCTCCAGATTTGTGTCAGGACAAATGGTTAAAATACCGAGAAAGGATTTTGCATCAATCACAGTGCTTCCTTTACATAGATCCATATCACAGTCGTACTGGTTGACTGTTTTGACGAATGTGGTTACTTCGTCTATGCTGCTTAGGCAGATTGTGTACTTTTTCATATAGCTCACCTCATTAAGAAGATGGTTGTATTAGGATAAAATCCTAGCTGATTATATGATAATATGGATTGAATAAACTATGTCTTGATTTGTATAAAAACCGTCTTTTCTTGCAAATAATGAGGGAATGATGGTATAATGGCCTGGGGAAGGCTAAGGTGTGCAGAGGTATCTGCCGTTTGGAGGGAAGCATGAAAAAAGAACTTCTGGAATATTTAAGGGATGTATCGGAAGGGAAGAGTGGATTATGGAATGATACAGCTTCCGCCATGTGTCACTGCGTAGAGGAGCAAGGAAAAGGGACCCGGAATAAGGATATTGGGATGGGCCAGGGAAAGCTGATTGACATGTGCATCCAGCCCCACGGTCTGCCTGTTTTGGATCACAGCCACAATTATGTGGAGCTGGTTTATATGTACGGCGGATCAACGGTCCATGTGATTAACGAAACCAGGATCCTGCGTTTGGAGCCCAATGATCTTTTGCTGCTAAAGCAGGGAACGGTTCATGCCGCCTATCCGGCGGATGATGAGGCTGTTGCTGTTCATTTCTTTTTAATGCCGGAAATTTTTTTCCATCCGGAGCTGACTGCAGAAAATGAAAGTATTTTACACCATTTTATTACGAGGCCAGTCATAGGTGATCATTGCTCGGCGGATTATCTTCACTTTCATTTACAGGACATGCTGCCGGCCCAGAATCTGCTGGAAAATATAATCTGGTCCATGTCCGGAGATAAAAAGGGCAGGCAGGAAATTAACCTGGCTACCATGGGAATACTTATTATGGAACTGTTTCATAATGGGGACAAGACTGAATTGCATGATCCGGCTCAATATGAGGAAAAAATTGCAATCAATGCATATCAATATTTAGTAAACAATTATACGACAGCAACTCTGGAAGAGTTTGCTGCTATGTCCATGCAGCCGACTTATTACATCAGCCGCTTGTTTAAACGGCATTTTCAGGTGACATTTACGGAGTGCCTGCAGCTTATCCGTATGATAAGGGCAGCTAATTACCTTTCTTCTACTGCAAAGCCGGTGGAGGAGATCATTGCGGAGATCGGTTATGAAAACAGCAGCTATTTTCACAGGCTGTTTAAGGAGCGGTATGGAATGACTCCCAAGCAATACAGGGATAAATCGAAAGAGTAATTCTGAAAAGATTATGAAATATTTTCCAGGGAGATTGACTTTCGGCCTGCAGGTTATTATAGTAAAGGCAAAATGAAGAAGGGACGGCAGCCATAAGATGAATGGTTTTAAGGAGCGGTTTGCGCGTTTTATGATCGGAAGATATGGCATGGACAGGCTGGGTCAGTTTTTAAATGGTGCTGCATTAGCTTTTATAGCAGTCGGATTTTTCAGCCGGAGCAGGATTGTGGACACAGCGGGAATGATTGTTCTGATTGTTTGCTATTACCGCATATTTTCGAAGAATATCGGAAGGCGTTTTAAAGAAAATCAGAATTTTGAGCGCATTTGGTTTCATACCTCGCAAGCAATCCAAAAGTGGCGTTACAAAATTCAGCAGGTAAGAAAATTCCATATTTATAAATGCTCGGAATGTGGGCAAAAGATCAGGATTCCCAGAGGAAAGGGGAAAATAAGCATCCATTGTCCCAAATGCGGAACTGATTTTATAAAAAAAAGTTAGCTATCATTTTAGAAGGGAATCATTATGAATTTAGAATTTAAGCCGATTGAGGCAGAGGACATAAGCAAGATTGCTCCTTTTTATGCTTTACGGCCCAACAGGACTTGTGACAGTGTGTATTTAGACAGTTTTATCTGGAGAGATTATTATCATGTGAAATACGCCATCAGCGATGGGAAAGCAGTGCAGTTTTTAATGGAAAAGGATGGAGAGCCGTTTTCCGCCATGCCAATGTGCAAGGAGGAGGATCTTCCTCATTATTTTCAGGAATTAGTAGATTATTTTAACCAGGTTTTAAAGAAGCCTCTCTGCATTTTCCTTGCTGATGAGGAGGCGGTCAAATTTTTAAAGCTGGACCCGGAAACATTTGAAGTCAGAGAAGAAGAGGACCTAAAGGATTATCTTTACGATGGGGAAGCTATGCGGACTTTGGCAGGGAAAAAGCTTCACAAGAAGAAAAACCATTTAAACTCATTTTTAAGGGAATATGAGGGCCGGTACGAGTACCGGACGCTGTGCTGCTCGGACCGGGATGATGTTCTGGGATTTCTGGACCATTGGTGGGAGAATAAGGTGGAGGCGGCAGAATTTGTCCGTCAGCTGGATTATGAGGTAATGGGAATTCATGATATATTAAAGAACTGTTCCTTGCTCAACGTGAGGATGGCAGGAGTTTATATTGACGATACTTTAAAAGCCTTTACCATCGGCACTTACAATTCCTTTGAAAATATGGCGGTCATTCATATCGAAAAGGCTGACCCGAATATG
>JAEWRS010000384.1 GCA_023398855.1 Bacillota bacterium | reverse complement strand
CCCTTTGGCTTGGCTGTTACCAGAAAGAAGATCAGTCCGTTGACAACGATAAAAGGAAGCACATAAAACAGAAGCACCTTCAGGAACCCGTTTTTTCCTGCATCACGCCTGTAACCGGACCGGGTGTTCCTAAGGTTTGATCTGTTTTGTTTGTTATACTGATTCATACTGATTCCCTTTCCTCTGATGGTATTTTCGCCTATAAGCATATCAGAAAATAAGGAATCTTACAAGATTATCTGTTAAATCGTAATAATTTAATTTATTCTTACAAAATGCCGTGTTTCAGTATGTTTTAAGAGTGATCGCAGACCAGTTGTTATCACAGGTAAGAGAATGAAAAAAATTGTTCTGGAGATAGATAAGTAAAAAGATTGTCAATTCCAGGTTAAAAATACCTGTTTTTTGCTGACTCAACCGCTGGTTTGTTTCAGATTATATTGAAATTTGATAGGATCAGGGAGAAAGGAGGATTTCCCTATGGACCAGATTAAGATAGGAAAATTTATTGCTTCTTGCCGAAAGGAGAAAAATCTGACACAGGCTCAGCTTGCGGAAAAATTAGGAATCACTGACAGGGCAGTATCAAAATGGGAAACAGCAAAAAGTATGCCGGATACCGGGTTGATGCCAGAATTATGTGAGCTTCTTGATATCAGTGTTAACGATCTGCTCAGCGGGGAAAAATTAAATTTTATGGAAGATTACAGAAAGAATGCAGAATTAAATTTATTGGCACTCAAAGAAATGGAGGAGGTCAAAAACAGGGCCCTTTTGCAGTTGGAATGGGTTATTGGGTATATGGGAACCATACCGTTTTTAATATTAATATTTACAGCAAGCTTTGGCAGCGTGTCGCCCGTGATTCGTGCTATCATGATAGGAATGGCTATAGCTCTCTTTATTCCAGCCATATATTTTTCCTTAAAGCTGGAGCATGAAGCAGGATATTATGAGTGCCAACATTGCCATGAGCGGTATGTGCCTACTTTTAAGCAGGTGATACTTGCACCACATAATGGAAGAAAGCGCTATATGAAATGTCCAAAGTGTGGGAAAAGAACGTATCAGAATAAGGTGCTGACAAAATAATGAAATCCTATTTAGTCCTACGAATAAGCCTGTACTGACTATAACACCATGGATCTTGCACTTCGTACCGATTTGCAAAACAACATATTGAATGGAGACTGGCCTGGTTTCCCATATGTCCAACTGAATGACCGGCTGTATTTTAGTAAGCAGGCGGTAGATGATTGGTTTGCTGAGCAGAGTAAAAAGCAGCTTCACATGAAATAAGCATGATATTTAACAGGCAGGCGCTGTTAAAACATAATGGTATGTGATAATATAATAATATCAAATATGCTTAAGAGAGAATAAAAGGAGATTCAGTATGGTCGAGAAAGCCGTTGCATTTGCAACTAAGTCCCATGAAGGGACCTTTCGGAAAGGGACGAAGATCCCTTATATCGTCCATCCTCTGGAGACAGCTGTTATCGTTGCTTTGATCGTTACGGATGAAGATATGATCTGTGCTGCCCTGCTTCATGATGTGGTGGAGGATACGGGAGTTACGGAAGCAGAGCTTAAGGAGAAATTCGGCCCCCGCGTGGCTGGATTAGTTATGGAAGAAACAGAAGATAAAACAAAGTGCTGGAAGGAACGCAAAAGTGCAACTCTTGAACATTTGGAACAGGCTTCCAGGGAAAGCAAGATCCTTGTTCTTGCGGATAAGCTGAGTAATTTGCGGGCAACGGCCAGAGACTATTATTTAATGGGAGATGACTTATGGCTGCGCTTTAACGAAAAGGACAAACTGGAACATGCATGGTATTACAATGGGATCGCAAAACGCCTTACAGGTCTTGAAGAGTTTCCGGCTTATCAGGAATATATAAAGTTATGCGAAAAGGTTTTTGGATAGATATTAGATATAAAAATGGGGCAGGGCTTATGTGTGAAGATAAGCCCTGCCTTTTGGTATAATAATCATTTAAAGGGTTTTTGCCCGGTCAGATATGTTTTTGTTAAAGTTGATGATCTGATGTTCATAAGTCTCTTCCATAAGAGGTGAGGTGATGATAAAATCAGCGGTTGCCCTGTTGTTGGCAATCGGGATATCATATACCTGGGTAATACGTAAAAGCGCTTTTACATCCGGATCATGAGGCTGTGCAGTAAGAGGGTCTGAAAAGAAGATCACCAGGTCAATTCTTCCTTCCACAATCTTTGCACCAACCTGCTGGTCTCCTCCCAGCGGCCCGCTGTTATATCCCTTGACGGGAAGGCCTGTCTGCTCCGTGATCATACGGGCTGTTGTTCCGGTACCGCATAGGTCATGTTTTTCCAGGGCAGCTTTATGCTCCAGGCACCATTCTATCAACGAATGTTTTTCATTGTCATGAGCGATCAATGCTATGCTTTTTTTCTTTTCCAGAGTAAGGGTAATAAAGTCATTCGTCAGCATTCAGTACCTCCTGCAAGCCATTGCTTGTGTTTGTTTTTTGGTAGATTAAGTTCAGTGTGGAATAATGCTCTGCAATGAATACGTGATAGATAAGTCTTTTCTTGAATATTCCCTCTTAAAGTTCTGGATAATGCGTTTTAAAACCATTTCTCCGTTTTCATAGGTCGCAGTTGGTAAGAGCATAAGGTATTGGCTGACACTGTACCGGCTGAAAATATCCCCCCTGCGGAGCGATTTGCGGATGGAGTCTCCAAGCTCATCCATTGCTCTTGTCTGAACTGCAGGCTTTAAAAGCTCTCCCTTTAAGTTACTGATGGTCAGAAGGCACAAGAAAATGGAATCACCGGTACGTTCAATGGCTCTGGTCTCCAGCTGGTAGATATCCCGGAATACGGAGGGTTCACAGCAAAAGGCCCCGCTATTCTTGCCGCCTTCAGAGAGAATCTCCTGTATGGTGCTTAAATCCATAGTTATCCCATGCTTTTTATCGCTGATGAGCTTGTATAAATCCTTAAAACGGATAGAAGGTGTGATGGCAAATTCGTTGTAAAACATATCGGTCACATGATGATAATGCCCCATTGCCATGAGCTGGTTTCCGCTT
>JAEWRS010000361.1 GCA_023398855.1 Bacillota bacterium | reverse complement strand
ATTACTGCCAGAATATCGCTCTGTTTTACAATTACATACTTCTCGTCGTCTTCTCCGGTTTCGATCTCTGTTCCTGAATATTTGGAGAAGATTACTTTATCGCCTGTTTTCACCTGCATGGAAACTTCCTTACCATCTACAAGACCGCCAGGTCCTACTGCGATGACTTCCGCCTGCTGTGGCTTTTCTTTTGCCTGACCCGGCAGAACAATACCGGACTTTGTTGTCTCCTCTGCAACCAATGGCTTTAACACAACTTTGTCAAATAATGGTACTAATTTCATTGCAATTCCTCCTCATAACCTTCTTATTATTTCTTTCTGACTGGCCTTTAGAAAGAAGTTATATTTTATTCACATAATATGTTATATCACTCATTATTAGCACTGTCAATAGTTGAGTGCTAACTTTATATTTTTTTTACATTTTTACCAAATATGCGGTATTTTTATCTGTACCTACATAGTTTATAGAAATTTTCTTATTATATACCTTTATTTTTTTCTATGAACGTATTACAATAACAGAGAATAAAGCGTCTTACAGGCATACCGCTATGTTTTCTATGGACAAACGGTAATAAAATCGTCTGGAAGACATACCGTTATGTCCAGAATTTATGGTCGGTAATAAGGAAAGGAGTGTTTCAATGGCAAAAAAGGGTAATGGATTTGGGAAATTTGTGGCACTGGCCACTGTGGCCGGCGCCGTTGCCGCCGGTATCTCTTATTTTACAAAATACAAATCCTTCCACAAGGAACTGGAGGAAAACTTCCACGATTTTGAAGATGAAGGGAATGACGACATTTCTAAAATTGACAGTACGATGAACCGCAACTATGTTTCCTTACATGCTAATAAGGATGAATTTAAGGTCGCCGCTGACCATATGGCTGATGCTGCCAAGGATGCGGTGAGCGCAGCAAAAAACCTGGTAAAGGATGCGGCAAGTATTGTTTCTGATACGGCAAAGGAAGCAGCTTCTGCCATGGCGTTTACAGCTAAGGACATGTTTGAATCTGCAAAAGACCAGACTGAAGCGTTTTTAGATGAAGATGATGACAGGTATGACGGTGGTTTGGATTATACCGCAGGAGCGGCAGACCATATGGCAGAAGAAGCAGCTGACTCTATAAAAGAAACAATGGAAACAGCAGTTGAGACAGTTAAGGATACAGCGCAAGAGGGTGTGGAAGCTGCAAAAGATGGATTTGAAGCGACAAAAAAAGCTGCCAAAGATGGATTTGAGGCGACAAAAGAAGCTGCCAAAGTGACAGGAGAGGCGCTTAAAGACTTAGCAGATGAAACCACTACCATAGTGGAAGAAGACATAGAATAAAATAACTCAATCATGAAGCTTGTAAAAAGCCACTGGAAAGCGTTTGCTCTTCAGTGGCTTTTTCTGTACGCAGCCGTATTTCAAAATCACATGTTATTTCTCATATAAGAATTCTTTCCGTAAATCTACTTTAAAATCAGCCGCTAAGTCCAGGAAATTCTCAGATGTAATGGTCTGAAGCTTATCCGGACGAATGGAAAGCACCTTAACAAGAATCTCCGCAGATTTTTCCACTGTATGCATGAGGCCAAAGGTTAAGTCAAAATCTTCTCCTGAAGCAAACAGCCCGTGATGGGCCCAGACAGCCACATCATACCGTTTCATCAGTTCGCTGGTTGCTGCTGCAATATCACGTCCTCCCGGCACCATCCAGCCTACAACGCCTACGCCGGCAGGGAAAACTACAGGACATTCCGTAGCCATCTCCCAAAGCTCCCTGGTAAACACTTTATCTTCCAGAGGCAGAACAAAGGTAAGCGCAATGATGTTGGCAGGATGGGCATGATAAATCACTCTGTGCATTCCGGCTGTAGAAGCTTTTTTGACCTCATGGTTCATAAGGTGGGATGGCAGCTCACTGGTAGGACGCCCACCGTTTACAAGACCCCAGCGGATCCTGTAATTCTCACCTTTTTCATCTATTTCAATCATACAGGTATTAGCTTCCGGATCCAGAATTACATTGCGGAAGTACTTTCCGCTTCCTGTTACCATAAAATACTCTCCTGCCAGCTCCTTTACACTGGTTCCGATGGGCTGCCAGGGATTAGCATCCGTAAAGTCTTTTCTTATGCACTCCACCTCTGACTGTTTGATTCGGTAGCTTAAATTGCCTCCATTCCTCTCATGCCAGTTCTGACGGAAGCCGTCATCACATAAGCGGATAAAGCTTTTCACAAATTCCGTATCTAATATCTTCATCATATCCTTCTCCTTATTTCCGGTTTAACAGCACTTCTTTTTCATAGAAGCGTATCTCTTCAAACCAGTCTCCTCTGGCAGGAACTCCGTTTATCTCGCAAAAGTAGTTCCAAACATCCCCCAAGGGATAAAGCTTAAGCTCCTCCTGAAGCATCATCTGCTCCGTAAAATTGCGTTCTCTCTGCAATCCTGCAAGAGTCTTATCCGGAAGGAGAAGAGCACTTAAAAGAGCCTTCTGCATGTTACGCATTCCAACAACCCATGCGCTTAAGCGGTTGATGCTGGCATCAAAAAAGTCAAGAGCCAAAAGGATCCGGTCCGCCCCGCCCCGTATGATCTCCTTTCCAATCTCTCTTGTTTCATCATCAAATAACACCACATGGTCACTGTCCCACCGCACCGGCCTTGTTACGTGAAGAGCCACCTTGTCAAAGAACAGGAGCATGGAAGATATCTTATCGGACACCATCTCAGTCGGATGATAATGACCGCTGTCCAGAAGACAGAGAATATCGTTTTTGGAGGCGTAATTCATATAAAACTCATGGGAGCCAATTGTACAGCTTTCCATTCCTATCCCAAATACCTTAGATTCCACAGCCACATATACCTTGTTCCTGTCGTAGTTCATGGAAAGGATCTGGTCAAGGGAGTCCTTTAGTCTCGCTCTTGGAGATGTGCGGTCAGCCGGTATATCCTTAAACCCGTCAGGTATCCAGATGTTCATGGTACAGGGAGTCCCCTGCTCCTTTGCAAAATATTCAGAAATGCGAAGACATGCCTGTACGTGTCTGATCCAGAAACTCCGTATCTCCTCATCTTCACTTGACAGGGTAGCATGTTCTGCCTTGGAATGGGAAAATAGGGTAGGGTTAAAGTCAATGCCCAGCCCTCTTTCCTTTGCATACTCCACCCACTTTGCAAAATGCTTCGGCTCCAGACGATCTCTGTCTTCCCATTCATTCTTTTCAAATATGGCATAGCTTGCATGAAGGTTTATTCTGTGTTTTCCAGGGATCAGGCTCAGTGCCTTATCCATGTCCTGCATCAGCTCTTTAGAATTTCCCGCACGGCCAGGATAGCTGCCTGTAGCCTGAATTCCTCCTGTTAAGGCTCCAGCCCCATCAAATCCTATTACATCATCTCCCTGCCAGCAGTGCATGGATATGGGGATTTTTTGTAAGGCCTTCAATGCCTCATCCGTATTTACGCCAACAGCTTTGTAAACCTCCCTTGCAGCCTCATATCTTTCTTTTATTGTCATGATTTTTTCTCCTTTATGCAAACGGTTTAATCCAAATGAAACACTGGTTTTAGGCTAATGGAAACAGGGCTGTTGTCCTGGTTGGTCTCCATGATATCAGCCATAAAATCCCACCATTTCCGGTTGATGGGTGTATCCGCTGATTCTGCCCACTTTTCTTCATTCTCAATTTCAATATATCCGTAAAGGACACCCGTTTCTTCATCTAAAAAAATAGAATAATTATGCCCTCCGCAGCTTCTGATCATTTCCTTCATCTCAGGCCAGAGCAGATTATGCCGCTTTTCATATTCCTGAGCAGTTCCTTCCTTTAAATACATTTTAAAAGATTTCCTTATCACGTCATTTCCTCCATTCCTCACTGCCTGTCACCAGGCTGGTACTCTTTTACGGAAAAAGACCGGTATACTGCTTCCCTTGCCTGTTTCAGGCTTTTAAACTCCCCGGCAGACAACATCTGGGCAAGTAGGTTTCCAATGGCAGAAGCTTCTGCCGGTCCTGCATAAACGGTCCTGCCTGTGCGGTTTGCCGTGAGCTGATTTAAATACTCTGCATTAGAACCGCCTCCAACCACATGAATGGCCGGATAACGTCTCCCAGTCATGGACTCCAGTTCCTTCACCCCACTCCCATAGCAGGCTGCAAGACTGTTGTAAATGACTGCTGCCAGCTGCCCCGGTGTCTCAGGCACATCCATTCCAGACCTTTGGCAGTAGTCCTGCACTGCTACGATCATGCTCTCTGGTGAAAGAAACAGGCTGTCATTGCAATCCACAATGGAGGAGATCGGTTCCTCTGAGGCCAACCGGCAAAGCTCTGCAAAGGAATATACCTCCCCTTTTTCCTCAAGCTCTGTTTTTACCGACTGAATCATCCAAAGACCCATGATGTTTTTTAAGTAACGGAAACGGTGGTCATAACCTCCCTCATTAGTGAAATTTGACTTCATGCTTTCCATGGAGCAGTCTGGCCTGAAACGCTCTGTGCCTAATAGAGACCAGGTTCCGGAACTGATGTAAAGGACATCTTCCATGGATTCCTCTCCGCCAGGAACCAATGGGACTGCCATGACAGCTGAGGCTGTATCGTGGGTGGCTGGAAGAACAACCTGGCAGGAGTACCCCACCTCCCTTTCCATCTCCTCTGACAATGGTCCTACCAGTGCTCCTGGCATGGACAACTCCTGAAATAACCGTTCAGGCAGGCCCAGCTTTTGAATCAGTTCATAGTCCCAGGTCCTGGTTTCTGCATGAACCAGCTGTGTTGTGGTTGCATTGGTATATTCCTGTTTTTTCACGCCTGTGAGCAAATAGTGGAAATAATCCGGAACCATAAGGAATGACTCTCCTTTCTCAAAATATTCCGGGGTTTTTTCTTTGACCGCCATAAGCTGGTAAATGGTATTAAATATCTGTTTCTGGATGCCGGTCCTTGCATATAGATCTTTTAACGGTATGACCTGATATAGCTTTTCATCCATTCCGTTTGTTCTGTTATCCCGGTACCCTGCTGCATTCCCAAGCATCCGGTTTTCCTCATCCAAAAGAACAAAATCAACAGCCCAGGTATCGATTCCCATGGTGACCGGTATTTTCCCACGCTTCCTGCATTCCTTCATCCCCTCTTTGATCCCTTCAAATAACGACTCCAAATCCCAGAACAAATGTTCTCCTTCCCGTTTCATGCCATTATCAAACCGGTAAATCTCCTGAAGGACCAGCTTTCCTTCTCTCACTGTCCCAAGGATATGACGGCCGCTGGAGGCGCCCATATCCACAGCAAGATAATACTTCTCCGTATAACCCACTCTCTCATTGTTTTCTTTCATACAGCCCGCTCCTTTTTATAAGGGGTCCGTTTACAGCATGCCCCGCACCATTGGGCAACAGGTGTAAACCAATGCTCACAGTTTATTTCTCAATTTATATCATAAAGCTTCCACACAAAAATAATAAGGACGCTGTTTAATTAAAACTGCGTCCTTATTTGCATGATCCTCTGAAAGCTTGTTTTTGCCAGGTTTTATTTAATTAATTTATATGAATTTGATTATTGCCCCAGACTAGCTGCAAAATTTGCTGATCTCCTTTCTTTCGACAGTTCAGGAAATACTTAATAGATTTTTTCATGATATAGTGGTAAGGTTTGGAGATTATTGCCGTATACACTTTGTCTATAATTATGTTATAATATAAATATTAACTGTGTGGTTTGCTTTAAAGGGACGTAAGTCCAGTTTTAGTGAACTGCTTTTTTTATTTTTCAGAAAGAGGTGAGATATTATGAACATTGGTGATGTCATCATATACGGAAGTCATGGTATTTGTGAGGTTACCGGATTACAGGATATGTGTATGGATGAAAAAGTCCGCTCATATTATGTACTCAAACCTGTTTATCATACTTCCGCGACAGTGTACGTTTCAACCGTAAGCAGCAGAAGAAAAACTAAAATTCGTCATATTCTCTCTGCCGATGACATATTCTCTCTAGTTAAGAAGATGCCGGGTAAAGATTACACTTGGAATAAGGATAATTTTAAGCGCAAGGAATTATACAATCAAATACTTGCCGACGGTGACCATTCTGAACTTGTAAAGATGATAAGAACTTTGCGTTGGCACAAACAGGAACTTAAAAATGTAAATAAAAATAAGAAACTACAGAATTTTGATGAAGACTTTCTCAAGAATGCTGAAAGATCACTTTGTGAAGAATTTGCTTACGTGCTGAACATTAAGCGTGAAGAAGTTATTCCGTTTATCTATGAGCAGTGACCCTGATCCACGCTACACTTATTAATTGCAATTCATTATTATCCCATATCAGAATGTCAAGACTATTTAAACCCCTGTAAAACCAACCACAATTTCCATCATTATTCTTCCCGAAGATAAGATCATTAAGTATATAATAATAAAAATATAGCAATCATCAGTCAGATGGTTCTTCTAAGGTATCCGGTGGCTAGCAGAAATTTAACTAATCACCGGATTACCTTTCCCGTTTTGTGTCGTGCTTTTTTATTATTTTTTTAATGTGGAATATCTTCACAAGTTTATCTTGACATATTTAAATCGATGTGTTAAGATAAGCATGTATTTAATAAGGTCTTGATTTCGCATGTATATGTAAGTCATTATTCTGTTGATGATTTACATATATATGCGATTTTTAGTTTTAGCTAAAATACAATATTAATATTTAAGGAGGTATCTTTCATGACTAAAGGTACAGTAAAGTGGTTTAATGCACAAAAGGGTTTTGGTTTTATCGCTGACGAGCAGGGTAACGAAATTTTCGTTCATTTCTCAGGTCTTGCTATGGACGGCTATAAGTCTTTAGATGATGGTCAGTCTGTAACATTTGATGTAACAGAAGGTAATCGTGGATTACAGGCTGTTAATGTTCAAATTGCATAAATCAAGTGATAAGAAAGACCGCTTACATAAGTGGTCTTTTTTTTTGTTTCTTCACTGTTGTTTTATTTTATTGTAAAAAATAAGACCGGTATCATTTAAGAAACCGGTCTGTCACTCTATTCGTCTTGTGGACTCTTTTCCTTAGAAATAAGGATATCCTTTAATTCTGATATTGACATGTTTTTTTCTTGCAGAATTGCGGATACCTCCTTAAATTCTTCCAATTTAATTTCTTCTTGTATTTGCTTTGCTCTTTCTTCCTGAGTTTTAATGGCGCCCTTATATTGTGCTATGGCGTCTTGGGTGTTTTTTAGTTCTTCCTGAAGCTTTTCAAATGTTGATTTGCGAACCCCTCTTGGCATAATAACGCCCTCCTTATCATTGTTCATAAACAAATAGATTATATCACACAATCCAGAATATATACAATAAAATAGTTACGTGCATAAATAATGCTGTGTCGTTTTTTCATTAAAACTTTGTCCTTATTTACATGAACAGAGCATTTGACAAACCTTTATTCTTTGTTAATAAGTATATCCTTTAATTCTGATATTGATATGTTTTTATCTTGGAGAATTGCAGATACTTCCTTAAATTCCTCTAATTTAATATCTTCTTGTATCTGTTTTGCCTTTTCTTCCTGAGTCTTAATAGCCGCCTTATACTGCTCCATGGCTTCCTGGGTATTTTTCAATTCTTCCTGAAGCTTTTCCAGTGATGTTTTGCGTACACCTCTTGGCATAATAATGCCCTCCTTAATTGGTTATAGAAACACATAGATTCAATTACACAGCAGACAATTAATCTGACTATGTTACTCTGCTTTGGATAAAATAAGCAGTTCCTTTAAATCCATGATCGACATCTCATGCTCGTCCAAGATGGAGGATACTTCCTTCAGTTGTTCCAGCTTTATCTTATCCTGAATTTCCTTTTCTTTTTCTCCTAAAGTTACCAGACTGCTCTTATATTGCCGGATGGTTTCCTGAACCTCATTTAATTCTCCCTGAAGCTTTTCAAGCGGCGTCTTTCTTACTCCTCTTGGCATACTGACTCTCTCCTTTACAGAAATATTTTATATCGGCCATATATTACCAAGTATATGCAAAGTTTCTTTTGTTTATTACTTTGGGATTCCAGCAACTGAAATTTTTACCGGAAGAACTTTTATGAAAAGTTTTCTGTTTTAAAGATTTCTCCTGGTCCCATAAAAAGGGAAGGAAAGCAGATTACATCCTCTTTCCTTCCCTTTTACTAAGATCATTCTTCCCATTCTAAAAAAGTTACACAAACCTGTATTTAACCTTTTACACCTGTATGGGCCACCCCTTCAATAAACTGTTTCTGGAAGATAAAAAACAAAACTACCATTGGAATAACAGCCAGAACTGCACCTGCCATTTGAGCAGGATAATCATTGGTATGCTGTCCCTGGAGAGTAGACAGGGCAGGAGCCAGGGTCATCTTCGTTGTTGTGGTATTGACGATCATTGGCCACATAAAGTCATTCCAGGCAAACTTTGCCGTGAAAATCACAAGGGCCACGATTCCCGATTTAACAAGAGGAACCATGATCTGCATCAGGATCTGGAACCTGCCGCAGCCGTCAAGTATGGCCGCTTCCTCCAGCTCATCGGGGAGTGATAAGAAGAATTGACGCATCATAAAAGTACCGAAGGCACTGATTAAATTAGGCAGAAAAAGTGCAAACAGCGTATCCAGAAGCCCGATCTTCTGCACAATTAAGTACTGGGGAACCAGAAAGATCTGTCCCGGTACCATCAGAACGGAAAGTACCACCAAAAACAGGATATCCCTTCCCGGGAATTTAATCCTGGCAAAGGAATACGCTGCCAGGATACAGATCACTACCTGTCCCACAACCGTAATGACCGTAGAAAATACAGTGTTCATATAGATCCTTCCAAAAGGAAGGGCAGTCAGAACGTTATAGTAGGCTTCTGTGACAAACCGCTCTGGAAGAATCGTAGGCGGGATTGTCATGGATTCTCCCTTTGTTTTAAATGAGGTACACAGCATCCAAAGAAACGGAAGCACGGTAATACCGATTCCTGCGATCAGAATCAGATGGATCAATAATTTTTTTCGACTGCTGGTTTTCTTCATCGGTCCCCTCCTTTAGTCGTAATTGACCCATTTTTTCTGTCCTATCATCTGAATGACCGTTACCAGCATGATAATAGAAAAGATTAAAATGGATATGGCTGCCGCATAGCCCTTATGACCGTAATCAAAAGCATTCCGGTAGAACAGCATGACCAGGGTCTGAGTGCTTCGATAAGCTGTATTTGTTTTTCCAATCATCATATAAATGGTGTCAAACACCTGAAAACCGCTGATGATGGAAGTGATCATAACGAAAAATATGGTGGGTGAAAGCATGGGAACCGTGATCTTAAAAAACTGGTGAATGCCGCTTGCTCCATCCACAGAGGCTGCCTCATAATAAGACCTTGATATTCCCTGCATGCCTGCTAAAAGTATAATCATGTTATAGCCTACGGTACCCCATATTCCAACCAGCATAACCATAAACAGAGCTGTCTTTGGCTCAGTGATCCAGCCGTGGGGAGCAAAGCCCAAAGCCTTCATTGCAGCATTTAAAAGTCCGTACTGCTCATTGTAGATCCATTTCCATACCATTGCCACTGCGGCCGACATGGTAACAGAAGGCAGGAAATAAATGGTTCTGTAAAAAGAAGTCCCTTTTATTTTTGTATTGAGCAGGGCCGCTACAAACAAGGACAGCATAAGGCCCAGGGGCACAGTAAGTCCGACGTAAAGAAGTGTATTGCCAAGAGCCTTCCACAATTCTTTATCCTTGCACATTTCCAGATAGTTATTAAGGCCATAAAAGGTGGCTACATTGAATTTATTCACTTCATTAAAGCTGAACCAGAAGTTCTGGATAAAGGGAAAAATATAAAACACGAAGATTCCAAACAGCAGGGGCGCGATAAACAAATACCCCTCTCCCCACTCTTTCCATTGCCGCTTTGCTATTTTCTTTTTTGTCGTACCCTGCATTCCATACACCTACTTCTTATTTTTTGCCAGAATCGCATCTGCATCAGTCTTAAGCTGGCTGCATACATCTGCCAATGGCTTTTCGCCGGAATAAGCAGCCTTTAAGGACTCTGCTTCCACATCATAGAGCTCTGCCACGGATTTGCACACAGGCAGCGGATTGGCTTCACCGGAATGGTTGGTGTATGCCGCCAGGTTCAGAGCTTTGTTGGACTGGGCAAAATATTTCTGTGCGTCATTCCGCGCGGAAATAACAACTCCGCTTTCTCCCTGGATTTTCATAGCTTCCTCGCTGCCAAGCCATAATGCAAAATCTGCGGCAATGTCCTTATTTTTACTTCCTGAATACACTGCATAGCCAAGACCGTTAATGATGTTAGGCTCAGCTCCGTTAAAAGACGGGAATTCTACCAGATCAATCTTGGTGTTGATGGCATCATTTGAGGTATACTCAGGGGTCATGTAGGAACCAGCTAAAACCATAGCGATCTGGCCGCCCTCAAACATGGCATCCGCACTTGTTTCTGACAGAGCTGCTACTGATGGGGAATAGCCCTTTTGAATTAAGTCAATCCAGCACTGGATTCCCTCCTGGGTCTTGGGGTCAGCATAACCAGTCTCTGTCTTGTCTGCATTTAAGATCCAGCCGCCGTTAGCATATACGGTGGGATAGTACCAGGTCTGGAAATCAATGGGGCATGCAAAAGGATAAGCACCGGAGTCAAGACCAGCTGCCTTTAGATCCGCGCACGCCTTTACAAGATCATCAAAGGTCCAGTCATCAGTAGGATACGCCACTCCTGCCTTATCAAACATATCTTTGTTATACCACAGGGCATTGGTATCAAAATCCTTTGGCACAGCGATCTGCTTGTCATCAAAATTATAGGCTTTTACAAGGGCTTCCGGGAAGTTCTTTCCAATATCCAGGTCTGACTTTTGTAAATATTCATTTAAGTCCAGAAGGATTCCTCCGTCATAATAATCCTCTGCATGAAGTACATTGATCCAGAATACATCCGGAGCCGTTCCTCCTGTGGCAGCCGCCTCCAGCTTGGTCCAGTATTCGGCTCCCTTATAAGGGGTAAGCTGGATCTCAATCTTTACATTTTCATGGGTTTTCTCATAGGCCTGGGCCATGGCTTCCATGACCGGGCGCTGCTTTTCATCCCATATTCCAAAGCTTAAGGCCGTCGTACCTCCCTTGGAAGCTCCGCCTCCTCCATTGCATGCGGTAAGACTCATTGCCGCCATGGCAAGGGCCATTCCCATTGCCAGAACCTTGGTTCCTCTCATTCTCTTCATAATCTTCTCTCTCCTTTTTATTGATATACTCTATACAAATCTATCCATTTATCTCGTAAATTCAGAGCTGATAGATTCTTTTCTCCTATATACTCCTTTAACGAATATCCTTTAGATGTATCAGCGTTCCTCCGGAAATCCTGGACTGTTCTGCTGCCAGGGCAATATAGTGGCTTTCCAGAGACTTTTCCAATGTTGTCATGGAATGACTTGGTTCTGTTCCTTCCCTGACCATATCAAGAAGCTGCTCTACCATCCGGTTGTCGCCGCCTGCGTGACCGGAAAAGTCATGGGATAATTTGGAAACGTCTATGGTTTCCTCTTCCTTTCCAAAAGGTCTTACCATGATAAGATTGGAATGAAGGCTGGCCACAATCTCTCCCTTTGTTCCCATGAATTTGGCGTACCTGGAATTTTCCTCTGTGCAGCCTGTCATGGTAAAGCTGATGGTAGAGCCGTCTGTCATATTTAAATTCACAACCTGATGATCCACCACATTGTTATCGCAGTGGTATACGCACCTTCCGTATGGGCCGGTCTTCAGGGCTTCCATAACCGATTCTTCCGTAGGATGGAGGGTTAGCACGTTGCAGGGCCAGCCTGATTTGCCATGGGCTATTCCGGTCTTTTGATTGGTTATGTAGATTTTTTCTGCATCAAAGGGACAGTCTTCTTTGGCTCTGCAGCCGTCCAGACATCGTTTTGCAGCGCCCTCCGGTGCTTTCTCCTCTTTGAATAAATAGGTGCTTCCAAAGGAGGTCACGGAATCGCAGGTCTTTCCTGTCAGCCACAATAAAAGGTCCATATCATGGCAGCACTTTTGAAGGATCATGGGACTGGTAATGTCTGAATTTCTCCAGTTTCCTCTGACAAAACTGTGTGCCTGATGCCAGTAGCCTACATTTTCGATTCCCATAACAGTGACCACATCGCCGATCACCCCGGAATCAATCAGCTCCTTTACCTTTGTGTAAAAGGGCGTATAACGCAGCACATGACAGACAACCACCTTTCTTCCCTTTTCAGTGGCTGAGCTTAAAAGTGCTCTGCATTCGTCTAAATCCGGAGAAACAGGTTTTTCCAGTAAAAGATCATACCCCTTTTCAAGGGCAGGAAGGGCCTGTCCCACATGCTGTCTGTCCTGTGTGGCAATAAACATCACATCCGCCAGCTTTTCCTGTTCAAGCATCTCCTCTGCACTGGAAAAACACCGTTCCAATGGCACTCCATACTCGTTGGCAACCTCTTCCACCTTAGCCTTATCAATGTCCGCAATGGCAGTAATCTCCATCTTTTCTGGAAGCAGCTTGGCAACCGGTGCATAAGTATCTTTGCCTCTGCTTCCCAGGCCCGCAAGGGCAACTGTAATCCTTCTCATATAATCTTCCTCTCTTAAAATCAGGAACCAGCAGTTTCGAACTGTCATTCAGTCTTCCTCTTTGTTGTGCTGATATCATGGTTCCTTTTTTATCATTATATAATGAACTGGGATGATATGCTTATACTATTGTCCAGACTCATTACCAAATTCATCATATTTTCAGTGATAATGCACAATCATATCCGATAAGCATTCCCATATTACAGTGATTTCAACGGAAAAAGTAAAAAAAGCAAATAGAGGCATCCATATGAATCTATGAATACCTCCATTGGCTGAATTATTCTTTTTTCCTATTATACTATTTTTTACAGGATTTGAAATGCTTGATTGTCCTGTCTTATTGTCAAATTATCCAATCTTGCCTTGCGTATGATTTCATGTTACCATAAAGCCAAAGGAGGTATATCAAATGGCATATTGCAGCACACCGTTAAACATTGAATTTGATATCCGGGAAATTATAACTGTCCATTATTTTGAATATATGAAGGATTTTGTATTTTCAGGGGAAGCTCACAACTTCTGGGAATTTCTTTATGTGGACAAAGGAGAAATCATCGTACAGGCAGACCATTCCTTTCACCAATTAAAGGCAGGCGATGTGATTTTCCATAAACCAAATGAATTTCACGCATTAAGTGCTTCTGGAAACAAGGCTCCCAATCTGGTGGCAATTTCCTTCCGCTGCCCCAGCGTAAGCATGAAGTTTTTTGATGAAAAATCCTGTTCTTTAAATCAGGAGGAACGTCTCCTGATCTCCAGAATTATTGCAGAAGCAAAACAGGCTTTTTCTACTCCCCTTCACATTCCTTCCGTGGAAAAGGTAGAGCTTGCCCCTTCCCCTCCTTTTGGAGCCCCACAGCTCATCCTTTTATATCTTCAGATTTTTCTGATCCAGGTAAAACGAAATCATTTTGAAGAAGAAGGAGCCCCCAGCCACACAGTTCTTACAGAACAGATGGTTCTCTCTGCCAATTCCACCCAGCTGGAACAGATCATTCAATTTATGGAGTTTCACATCTGCGAGCACCTTTCTATAAAAGCCATTTGCGGGGAATTTTCTATCAGCCGTTCCACCCTTCATTCCCTGTTTCACAAAGAAAAAAGCTGCGGGGCCATTGACTATTTTAATCTGATGAAGATCGAACGTTCCAAGGAGATCATGAGGGATGGAAACATGAACTTCACGGAAATCGCCTATTTCTTATCCTACAGTTCCCTTCAGTACTTTTCCAAACAGTTTAAAAAAACAACAGGAATGTCTCCTCTGGAATATATTAATTCCGTTAAAAAGTATTCCAATGAGGTCACAAATGCCAGTAAGAAAAGGCTGGTTGATGACAGGATAATTTGACAAGCTTCCGTGATGATTCCATAAGGTTTTTTATTGAAAAAGTGCTATATTAGAACCATCAATTCAATGGAGGATGGACAATGCAAGATATTATAGTGAATCAAACAGCCTTGAGCTTTGAAGAAAGCTCCCTCCTGTTTGCCATAAAGCATGGGAATGCACTTTGGAAATGGGATAAGAAATACAGGCCCCGTCTTATGATCGGCGGGCAGGCCGTCTATTTTCACGATGCTGCTTCCATTATCCACGGACAATGGAAAACAGGGGTAGGGGAAGGAATCATCAGCCATTACCATGGCTTTCAGCTAGAGGGCACGGATCTTGGCCTGGCCTTTGAAACCATTGTATGGATGGAATATGCTACAGAGGACATCCATTTTGAATGGATTCCTCTTGCACAAAGCAGCATCCCAGTCTCAGAAATATACTGGCCCGGATACATGGAATTTGAAAAGGAGAGTGACCGCTGGTATACGCTTTTAAATCTCCAGCAGGGTCTGCTCATTCCAAACACCTGGGAAACAGCACTTGATAAGCTTCCCTTTGACGGTATGATGTGCACAGCAGGGTCTTATATGCCCTGGTTTGGCCAGGTAAAAGACAGGGAAGGCTACATAGCCATCTGTGAGCAGCCCTGGGATGCCGCCTATTATGCGGAGCATCCGGCAATGGGGCCATACACCCACACCGGCATCAAATGGCTGCCAAGCCTTGGCAAAATGAATGGGCGCAGGACCATGCGGTACTCCTTTTTATCTGACTGCGATTACAATGACATCTGCAAGCATTACAGAACCTATGTAAAGGAGCAGGGTACCTTTTGTTCCTTAAAGGAGAAAGCGGCCAAGGCTCCTGTCCACAAGCTGGTGGGAGCTTCCTTCATCCATAAGGGAATCAAAACCCAGGTCATGCCTGATTCCCGGTTCTTTGATCCGGAAAATCCGGACAAAAACAACCATGTATACAGCTTTGAAAAAAGAACTGAGGAGATCAATCATTTCCATAGGGACTTAGGGCTTAAAAAGCTGTATCTCCACTTAGATGGCTGGGCGGAACCAGGCTATGACAACCAGCATCCAGATTATCTCCCGGCATGTGAAGAGGCCGGCGGCTGGAGGCAGCTGAAAATACTTGCAGATACCATGCATGAATGTGGGTACAGCTTCGGGATCCATGATCAGTACCGGGATTATTACCGCAGGGCAAAAACCTTTGATGAGAATTTTGCCGCACAAAAGCCAGACAAAACCCTTTCGGAACATGCCAATTGGGCAGGCGGCCCACAGACCTACCTGTGCGCAACCCAGGCACCATACTACGTGAAGAGGAATTTTACTGAGATCAGAAAAAACGGAGTAGAACTGGATTGTGCCTACTTAGATGTATTTACCTGCAACGAGCCTGATGAATGTGACCATCCGTGGCACCGGATCAACAGAAAGGAATGTCTGGACTACCGGAACCTGTGCTTTGAATACTTACTTTCCCAGGGGATCCTTCCAAGCTCTGAGGAAGTGACGGACTGGTGCGTAAAAAGCCTTGTATTCTGCCACTATGCTCCCTACTCCTTTATGATGCATGAGCCAGGATCTGCCCGCCAGGGGATCCCCGTACCTCTCTTTAACCTGGTGTATCATGACTGCTTAATCATCCCCTGGATGATGGAAAAATACGAGCAAGAGGATTTCATGCTCTATGCTGTTTTAAACGGAGGAGCACCTTACTTTATCCGGGAAGGTGCTTACGAAAATATTGACGGCTCTTTTGGCGGATATGAGACCCTTTCAGAGGAAGAAATGGCTGCCCGCTGCCGGATTGTTTCTTCTCTCCACGAAAAAGTGGCCATGTGCGAAATGATTGTTCATGAATTCATAGAAGATGACCCTTTCCGGCAGCGCACTGCATTTGCTGACGGTACTGTAGTTGAAATCGATCTGGTTCATGGGACTTTTGAAATTAAAGCCACACAATAACACGGTTGTAAACAGGGAAAAAGCGTAATGCCCCGCCAGGCCTTACGCTTTATAAAAAACAATACTTATTTAGGTGTATGCTTCTTTTTTGTTTACGGCTTTTTTCTAAGAAACCGAATTCCTGTACTCCTTTGGTGACATTTTGAAATAGCTCCGGAATATACGGTGAAAATAACTGGTGTTATCATACCCA
>JAEWRS010000338.1 GCA_023398855.1 Bacillota bacterium | reverse complement strand
ATGAAAGAGTATTGCAGAATTATAAAGGAGCTTGCACCAAAAGCATGGATCTTTAACTTCACCAACCCTTCTGGTCTGGTAACTCAGGCACTCCGGGATGCCGGTTATGACAGGGTACTGGGGATTTGCGATGCCCCCAGCTGTACAAAGATCAATATGGCAGAAGCTCTGGGGATTCCTGCCGGCGAACTAAAGGTGCAGTTTGCAGGACTGAACCATTTGTCCTTTGTAACAAGTGTTCTGCATAATGGGAAGGAATTATTGCCAGAGTTATTAAATGATGATGACTTCTTAGGAAAAGTCAAAGAATTTTCCATGTTTGAACCAGATGCGATCCGCTCCATGGGGCATTTGCCTAATGAATATTTATACTACTTTTTTTATCGGAATAAGGCAAACCAAAATGTCCAGAACAGCCAGAAAGCACGGGGACGGGCCGTAATGGAAAACAATATCGAAATGTTCAAAGCTTTGTCACAGATGAATCCGGAAACACAAATAGAGGAAATGCTGCAAACTTATTTGCAGTTTATGTACAACAGGGAATCTACCTATATGGTTAATGAAACCAAACAGGCTTTGGCTCATAAGCCTTTTGACGGGCAGATCCCCAATGCGGAAGGCTATGCAGGGGTAATGATGAACTACCTTTTGACCATGGCCACCGGAGAAGAGCGGGAGATGGTTTTATCCATTCCTGATTCAGTGGGGCACTTTGGGCTGAAAGCAGGTGATGTTATGGAAATCACCTGCCGCATTACAAAAGAAGGGATTCTGGTAGAGGAAAGAGGGGAACTTTCTCTGGCAGCCCAGTCAATCATCCAAAGTGTAAAAGCATATGAGAATCTGACGGTAGAGGCAATTAACACAAATTCGGTTCCAACTGCGCAAGCTGCCTTGATGGCACATCCTTTAATCGGCGATTATCCACTGGCCAAAGAGCTGGTGGAGGATATATTAAACGCACATAAAACTTATTTAGGAGAATGGAATTACTAGAAGGAGGAAATTATCATGAAAAGAATTTGGGGTTATGCAACAGCAGCTGTCATGGGGGTCTCTATTCTAACGGGATGCAGTTCTGGACAGTCTGCCACCACAGCAGCTTCCACAACCGCTGGAGAACAAACAACAGAAGCAGCCACATCAAAGGCAGCGGAGCCGGCATCAGGTCCCTCCGGCAAAGTTGTCATTTACACAGGCAGCGGTCCTGAGATCACAGAGCCGATTTATGCTCTATGGAAGGAAAAATATCCTGACATTGATATTGAAGAGGTAAAGAGTGGAACAGGGGAATTACTGGCCAGAATCAGTGCAGAAAAGGATAATCCCGGAGGGGATATTCTTTGGGGCGGCGATACGTTTTTATATCTGTCCAATCCAGATTTGTTCGAGAGCTATGAATCCAAAGAGGATGCGGATATGATCACCCAGGATCCTGATCACAAATGGCATTCCTATGTAATTATGCCTCAGACTATTCTGGTAAATACAAAGCTCATAAAATCAGAAGCCGATTATCCGAAAACCTTAAAAGAACTGACGGATCCAAAGTGGAAGAAAGCAAAAATCGCATTGGCTGACCCCTCTAAATCAGGTACAGGCTTGTCTCTTGTCAAGGGCATGGCATCTTTATATGACTGGGATTATATGCATCAGCTGCTGCTCAATACGGAGGTATATCCAAGCTCTGATGCTATGTTTGCCGCAGTTAAGGATGCAACGAATCCTGTAGGCTTTATCAATGAGGACTTAGGTTATAAATGGGAAATGAGCGGTGAGCCTGTTAAAAATATTTATCCGGAAGATGGAGTTACATATAATGTTGAAGCAACCGGAATCATCAAGGATGCCAAGAACATGGATAATGCCAAGCTGTTTCTGGACTTTATTTTAAGCAGGGATGTGCACAAAGTTTTACAGGATGTTGTGAAAAGACGTTCAGCCCGTACGGATATGGCTCCACCGGAAGGATTAAGTGATTTAAGCTCCTATCAGCTGATTGAATCAAAGTTTAATTCCAAGGATGAAGTACTGGATAACTTCGCAAAGACACTGGATGCTGCCAGAGAATAAAAAATAAGAGGTGACAGGCTGTATGAAACGTTTGAAAGACCCTTGGGTATACCTGACTTCCTTTTTTGTAATTCTCAGCATCGTTGCAATTATAATTCCAATGTTTTGGATCTTTGCTTCCGCTGTGATGCCCAAGGAGGGCGGTATATCACTCATTAATTTTTTAAAGTTTTTTACCGAGCGAACCACGAAGAGCGCCTTTAAAAACAGTTTGATACTGACTGCGATTATTACCCCTGTCACCGCTCTGATTGGCGTTCCCATCGCGTATTTTATGGCGCGGTATAAGATCAGAAATAAAAATCTGATTATCACTATGATTACCATGGCTTCCTGTGCCCCTCCCTTTTTGGGGGCACAGGCCTGGGTGATCCTGCTAAAACGATTTGGCTTTTTTAACTGGCTGATTCAGCTGATAACAGGCATTGATGTACCTTTTAGTTTAAAGGGAATTCCCGGAATTGTATGGGTAAATATCTGGCCCCTTTCAGCCCTTGTATTTCTTACCTGCTATGAGGCATTTATCGCTCAGGATCCGGCTCATAAGGAAGCTTCTTTAATTCTTGGCGGCAACAAAATCAATACCCTGGTTAAAATTGAATTGCCTCTGGCTTTGCCTGGTATCCTGACCGGGCTGCTGATGGCGGGGCTTGGTGCTTTCTCTGACTTTGGTGCACCTTATATGCTGGGCGGAGAATTTCCCGTTATGCCGGTGGTCATTTACAATGAATTCGTAAGCGAGATGGGCGGAAACTTGTCCAAAGCAGCTACTGCAGGTATTATTATGCTGTTTATTGCCGGTGCATTTCTGGCACTCCAGAGAATGATTCTGGCCGGAAAGGCCTATTCCTCTATATCAGCGAAACGATACACGGAAAAAACTCCGGGCAGACTTCTTGGCTTTGTAATTACCTTTGTTGTATCCCTTTATGTCATCATTTCATTTATGCCTCATATTACGCTGTTGGTATATTCACTGTTCCGCTT
>JAEWRS010000336.1 GCA_023398855.1 Bacillota bacterium | reverse complement strand
AAATGCTGTTCTGCCCATGATGGCAGCAGCGGTTCTCCATAAAGGTACAACAGTGATTCATAATGTCCCCAGGATACAGGATGTGTTCTGTATGCTGGGGATACTTGAGCATATTGGCTGTATATGCATATTTGACGGCCAGTCCTTGACAATTGATGCATCGTCTCTGACACAGGCGGAAATACCGGAAGCGTATATAAAGAGCATGCGCTCCTCTATTATGCTGTCTGGTCCGCTCCTTGGAAGGACCGGAAATGCGGTCACCAGCTTTCCTGGGGGGTGTTCCATAGGGGAACGGCCCATTGGACTGCATTTGTCTGCATTCCGTAAACTCGGGGCAGTCATTGAGGAAAAGGGTGATAAGCTTCTGGCGTCCGCGGATCATTTGATGGGCGCCGATATTTATTTTCCCTTTCCCAGTGTGGGAGCCACGGAAAATGCCTTGATGGCCGCCGTATATGCCCAGGGGGTAACTGTCATCCATGGAGCCGCAAAGGAACCGGAAATCATTACGCTATGTGAATTCTTAAATAATATGGGCGCCAAAATCCATGGGACCGGTACTTCCAGGCTGGCGGTCACGGGCGTAAAAGAGCTTCGGGATTCAGAATTCACTGTATCTGGTGACAGGATTGTTGCAGGAACTTATTTAATGGCTGTTATGGCTGCTGAGGGAAATATTGTGCTCCAGGGAATCCGGCCCGGGCATTTAGCCTCTGTTCTTACACTTACCGAGAAAATGGGAGCTGATATAAAACGGTATGAAAGCCAGCTGGAGGTATCCATGCGGGGCCGTGCTGACTGTGTTGATGTAATGACGGAGCCTTATCCGGGCTTCCCTACGGATCTCCAGTCCCAGTTAATGGCAGTTATGGCTACATCAAAGGGTACTGGCAGGCTGAAAGAAACTATTTTTGAGGGACGTTTTGGTACAGCAAAGGAGTTGCAGAAGCTGGGAGCAGATATTATAATAGAAGAAAAAAGGGCTGTGGTACGCGGGCTTTATCCGTTAAAGGGAGGCCGTGTAACTGCCACAGATCTGCGGGGAGGTGCGGCTCTTGTGGTTGCAGGTCTTGCTTGCGAAGGCATGACTGAAATCCATGAGTGTCACCATATTGAACGGGGATATGTAGACATTTGCCGCGACTTAAGCAGTCTTGGTGCAGCAATCAGAGGGATGGAATGAAAGATTTAAAAAAAGGCAGAAGAGGAATTAAAATTGGAATTGCCGCCATCGTGATATTTCTTTTGACTGTTATTTTTTTGTCACTGCAGATCAGGGATATTACGGTGACCGGTAATAAAAAGTACACTGCAGAGCAGATTATTGATTTTATATTCAAGGATGGCTGGGATAGGAATGCGGTTTTTTGTTTCTATAAGGATCGTTTTAAGGATCATGAACAGATTCCCTTTGTAGAGGATTATAAAATCGTATTCCAAAGCCCGGTAAAGGCAGAAGTGATTGTCTATGAGAAGTCCGTGGTTGGTTATGTCTCCTATATGGGCAGCTACATGTATTTTGATAAAGATGGCATCGTTGTGGAGAGCTCCAGCGGAAAGATTGATGGGGTTCCCTGGATAACGGGACTGCAGTTCGGACATATCGCCCTGCATCAGTCTCTGCCCGTGGAAAAGGAAAAGATTTTCAGCGAAATCCTGAACCTGACCCAGTTATTATCAACCAAGGATATTACAGTTGACCAGATCCGGTATGATTCCCGTGGAGATGCAACTCTATATATGGGAGATATGAAAGTGTTTCTTGGAAGTAATGACCAGATGAATGAAAAAATCTCAGAGTTAAAGGATCAGCTTCCTGTTTTGAAAGGATTATCAGGGACCTTATATCTGGATACATATGATGAGGCGGATACTGTCACTTCTTACCGATTTGTGAAGAATAAATGAATTTACATAATTTGCTTGGAATTTTGTTTAAAAAATGGTTGATATTTTCGCTGAAATCAAATATTATATTAATTAGGTTTATAGAGTAAGCTGTTTATGGTTAAAGGAGGATATAATCTTGTTAGAGATTAAGATAAATGAGGCGGATAATGCTGCAAGAATTCTGGTAATCGGAGTAGGCGGTGCGGGTAACAATGCGGTGAACCGCATGATAGATGAGAATATAGCTGGTGTTGAATTTTTGGGAATCAATACGGACAAGCAGGCTTTGCAGTTTTGCAAGGCTCCTACAGCCATGCAGATCGGAGAGAAACTGACAAAGGGCCTTGGTGCAGGTGCCAAGCCGGAGGTCGGTGAAAAAGCGGCAGAAGAGAATGCGGATGATCTGGCCCAGGCCATGAAGGGTGCGGATATGGTATTCGTTACCTGCGGAATGGGTGGAGGTACCGGTACCGGTGCAGCTCCTGTTGTTGCTAAAATCGCAAAAGATATGGGAATCCTTACGGTTGGAGTTGTGACAAAACCTTTTCGTTTTGAAGCAAGAACCCGTATGAGCAATGCAAACAACGGCATTGAGCGTTTAAAAGAGAGTGTAGATACATTAATCGTAATCCCCAATGACCGCCTTCTGGAAATCGTGGACAGGCGTACTACCATGCCGGATGCTTTAAAAAAGGCAGATGAAGTTCTTCAGCAGGCCGTACAGGGTATTACCGATTTAATTAATGTACCCGGACTTATTAACCTGGACTTTGCAGATGTACAA
>JAEWRS010000306.1 GCA_023398855.1 Bacillota bacterium | reverse complement strand
CCGGGCCTACCGGACCTACCGGACCTGCAGGCTTAGCTACACTTATTGGTGGCAGTATTCAATATCTTATTGGATCTTCACAACTAGTAAACAACAATTCTCCAGTTTCATTTTCAAACGGCTCATTGCAAGGTGTTACCTTTACTGCACCTAGCACACTGACTATTGTAACGGCAGGATATTACTATTTTGATTGGCAAGTATCAACAATTCTTGCTTCAGATGGGCCAAACCTTTTTGGTCTGATTGTCAATAGCACAGTCAATGCTACAAGAAGTATGAACACAAATGCTACGGGTGGATCCGTAGCAGGTTCTGAAATTATTAATTTAAGCACTGGTGATACGATACAGCTTTACAATATGTCATCAACCAGTAAGACCGTTGGTGCCCCAGCCAATTCAATTTCTGCGAGAATTGTTCTATTTAGAATTGGATAACAATATGTAGGGCTGGGAAACGAAAGGATCACGAAGCTATAATATTTTAGGCTCACAGAAGAGGGCTGCTTTCTTATAAAGAACTTGTTGTTCTCTAAGCAAAAACAGCACTGATGGTTTTGATATGCCCCCTGTCTATTTGACAGGGGGCATATCATTTTTCCCACCAGTGCTGTTTTATGATTAAAAAAATATAAAATTTTATATACACCTTATTCTTTCCAGGCAACAGAAATTGTGGGAATAATCCAAATCGTTTCCTCTTCCACTTCCCTCTGAGACTGCAAATTCCATCCGAAGGATATCATTGCATTTCAAATATCATTGTATCCAAAATAAAGTCTGCCTGTTTTTGGTTTCACAACGAAGTCATTAAAACTTTCAGACCCGTTATCAAATCTTCTCATAATCTAAAAGGGACTCTCTTTTTATATAAATTTTCTACGGAGCCAATATCTCTTCCCTTTCATTAACTGCTTCCTCATCTTCTTTTCCAATTAACTTTTTAATTCCTTCAAAAGCAACTATCACGCCGAGTATGAGCAGAAGTACTGCAAACACAAGCTGCAGCGCATTTCCGAAAACATACTTTACGCTAAGTGTTGTAATCAGATCTTTAATCTTTAGTCCAAGCGCTGTAAAGGTCACTCCCAGCATAATAACCATAGGCCCCCAGAGCATAAAACCTTTGCGGTGCGTTTTCTTTAAGTATACGGCACAAGCTATTAACGCCAGTGCGGACAAGAGCTGATTAGCAGAACCAAACAGCGGCCAGATACTGGCATATCCTGCCCTTGACAAAGCATAGCAAAGCATCAGAGTTAAAATAGTAGAAACATATTTATTGGTCATAAACTTGTTTAACAGACTTCGTTTCTCTGGCTCTATGGAATCATCTGTAAAATATTCCTGAAATGCGATACGCCCTACACGGGCCACGGAGTCCAGGCTAGTCAGAGCAAAAGCGGATATAGACAAAGTTATAAGAGTATAACACACGGATTCTGGTAAACCCAGGCTGGTTAAAAAAACAGCAATGGCTCTGGCAAAAAGCTGAGGCGGTGTGCCTGCCGGCAGACCTTCATTTGTTGCCACAAATCCGGCAGCAATAAGTGCTGTAATGGCCAACAGGCTTTCCAGCAGCATGGCACCAAAGGACACCGGTAAAATATTTTTCTCGTTTTTGATCTGCTTTGATGCTGTTCCCGATGCTACCAAAGAATGAAATCCGGATACCGCTCCGCAGGCAATGGTAACAAACAGAGTCGGAAACAGATAAGATACGCTTCCGTTAGCACCAACCAGTTTAAATCCCGTGTAAGCTGGAAGATTCATAGAAGGATTGTATACCAAAATCCCTAAAACAGCTCCCACGATCATGGCAATGAGCAGATAACTGTTCAGATAATCACGAGGCTGTAATAGTGCCCATACCGGCGTAACACAGGCAACGAGAACATAAAGGAATACAAAAATCAACCAGGTATTCTGAGGAATATATACAGGAAAAAGAAGACCAATTCCAACAGACAGTACAAGAAAGACTATAGCAGTTAAGGTGTTTACTGTCTTTCCGAATTTTGTATATTTCAAGAAATATCCTAGTGCAACGGCAAATGCAATAAACAGCAAGGAAGTGGTAGCAACAGCGCCATTAGCCGGAATCTCCGCACCATCGGCTGAAAAACCGTTAAAGGTTCCTGCTACAATATCTGCAAAAGCAGCCACCACCAGGATGGAAAACAGCCAAGTAAATAAGAGGAATAACTGCTTTCCCAATTTTCCTATATAAAGCTCAATAATGTATCCAATAGAACGCCCTTTGTTTTTTACAGAAGCATACATAGCGGAAAAATCCTGTACGGCTCCAAAGAAAACACCACCCAGCAGTATCCATAGCATGACGGGCATCCAGCCAAACATCGCAGCCTGAATAGGGCCGTTAATCGGGCCTGCACCTGCAATCGACGCAAACTGATGTCCAAAAACAACATTTGTGTCTGCAGGAACATAGTCTACCCCATCCTCCATTTCAAATGCAGGAGTCTTTGCTTTCGGATCGATCCCCCATGTCCTGGCAAGATATCTGCCATAAATTAAATAAGCACCACCTAATACCACAACGGCTAGCAGCATCATCGTTAAACCATTCATACTCTCTCTCCTTTTCCATATTAATAATAACTTTTACTTCTCATAGCAATCGATAAACCGAAAAAACGTCCCTGCATCAAAAGATACAGAGACGAATCAATCAATCCGCATTTCCTGGCGGGAAACCTTGAGCTCAGAACTCCTGGGCGGGATCATACTCTTTCCTTTGAACCCTTTCCACCATCCGGGCTGCTCTCTGTAAAGGGCTGCGAGGCGGAGCCATGATATGCCTCAATCATCATTTTCTCGATATAACTATTGTTGAAAAGCAGTTTATCATTTTGCTTTTGGAAAATCAAGAAATTTTAACGTTTTCTTTATATCTAATATCCATAACTTTCATAACCGCAGGTTATATACAGGCTTTTCTGGTTTTAAACAACAATAATACCGCCGTTTTTCTCTATATTTACAACCGGATGCCTCTTAAAATAATCCAGTGACAGCTGTGGGACCTCTGAGTTGATACGCTTTAAAATCCGGCATTCCTTATATACCTCATAGCCGCCGGTGCCGCTGGCCCGGTAATCGCTCATGCAGAGACTTAAGGAACGGCCTGCCAGGGGTTCTCCCTTAAACAGAATTCTTTTCACACGGTTTCCCACAGGTTCTTTTAAGTTCACTTCAAAGGTGATGCCGGAAAAATAGTCATAATTATAATGTTCCACCTTTGGCTTCAGGAACGCATCTGATATCTTTAACTCCCCATCTCTTAAGGTAAAATATTCCGCGCACCGCTCCAAGGCCTTCTTAAGGGATGCCTCATTTACTTCAAGGACCACAAGGGTATTGGAAAATGGATACACCCGCACCAGGTCACGCATGGTCACATGGCCCGGCAGGCTGATGGAGGAATTTCCCAGGCCAACACAGGAGATGTCTGCTCCCGAATATTCCAGCTGGACCTGGTTAAAAAGATCTGCAATGGCTGACCCGTTAAGAGCCATCTCAAGTTTGCTCTTTTCCGGAACAGGCTCTTTTAAACGGCCTATATCCGCATCCAGCCATTTCTGCACCTCCTCTTCCAGAGGAAGAAGGGACTCGTATGGCTCTTTCTCATGAACCTCTCCGGCAGGGCAGATGGCGGAATCCATTGAAACCTTTCCATCCTTCACCCTGATATCCACGCAGGCGTACTGCAGGGCATTAGGGGCAAGCTGCAAGGTATGGGTTCCATAAAGCTCTTTTCCAGGAACCGGCATGTGCTGGTGGGCAGTCAAAAGGAGATCATAATCCAGCTCCCTTAACATGCGGCAGCCTACATTTTCCCCTGTATTACTTAAAACGGTTCCGTTGTCAAGATCACACTCATAGCCGCCGTGATATATGCATACGGTGACATCTGCCTGGCTCTTTAATCGTAACAATTCCTCAGAAGCTGCCTCAAACGCATCGGTAATCCGGATCTTTTCCAAGTGCTCCGGCTGCTCCCATACATTTACATAATCTGTTACAACGCCTGTCACACCCAGGCGGAGCCCATTCTCCAAGGTAAAGACGTGGCTCTTTTCTATCCTGGCCTTTCCTTCTAAATCCCTGGCATTGGCACAAAGGCAGACTCCCTGAAGGGCCTCAAAGTACTCCGCAAGGCGCTCATAGCCGTAATTAAAATCATGGTTGCCCGGAACAACGGCATCGTAGCCAGCCGCATTGTATACCCTTGCAATTGGGTCATTCTCCGGAACAGCCTTCATCTGAGAAGAAATGTAGGTTGCCAGCGGAGCCCCCTGGAGCGTATCCCCTCCGTCAAAAACAAGGGTATTTCCGTCCTTCTTAAAGTTGGAAATGCAGTTTAAAAGGCCCATAGGCCGTTCTTCCCTGTCCCCGTAAGAGGTGGGAAATAAGTATCCATGAACATCTGAAGTGTAATAAATTCTTGCCTTTTTCTCCAACTGATCACCCCCTGGCCAGCTTCACGCGGATTTTGGTAGATATGTACTCCACGATGAGAACCAGAATCACCAGACCCACCAAAATAGCTCCCGCCTCATTCCACCTGTAGGAATTCATGGCAAAAATCAGGGGCGCGCCGATGCCTCCGGCTCCCACCAGTCCCAGAACCGTTGCATCCCTTAAATTAATGTCAAACCGGTAAATTACGGTTGAGGCGAAATTAGGAATCAGCTGGGGCAGGATTCCATACCGTATCTTCTGAAATGTGTTGCAGCCACAGGCATCTAAGGATTCCAGAATCCTGGTGTCTAAGTCTTCTATTGCTTCAATATACATCTTTGATACCATGCCAATGGAACAAACGGACATGGTCAAAAGTCCGGTAAATGCACCGGGTCCGCTGACACGGATGAACATAAGGCCATATACAAAGGCCGGAATGGTCCTCACCGCCATGATCACCAGTCGGCTGATATAGGCAATGGGTGCGGGCATTAAATTGGAAGCGGATAAAAAGGACAAGGGAATGGCAAGAAATGCCCCCACAAGTGTACCTAAAAATGCAATACAGATCGTTTCCAAAAGAAGATAGGGAACTCCTTGTAAGGTTAAGTTAAACAACAGCTTCCTGTCGGGATGAAAAATCCCGTTTAAAATGTTTCCGGCAATTTTAAGTCCTCCAAGACCACTGCCTGAAAAATCCACGGCAGAGCCAGACCATATAATGAAAGCCAACACGATGACGGACACGGAGATCCGGTAAACCGTATTTTTAGGGCGTTCTTCATATGCTTTTTCAATCTGTTTATTCATCTGTCAGCCCTCCTACACCAGCTTCCGGCGGCAGTAACGGCTCACCGACTCAATCAAAAATACAGCAACAAACAGCATGATAAGGATCATGCCCACACTGGGGTATTCCCTCCAGCCCAATTTCTCATTGAGAATCAGTCCCAGGCCTCCTGCGCCTACATAACCCAAAATGGCTGCATAACGGACATTTCCCTCAAAACAGAATAATCCATTGGAAATATAGGAAGGAAGCACCTGAGGAATGATGGCGCTTACAAAGGCCCGGACCTTGGTTGCCCCAATTGCTTCCATAGCTTCAAAGGCTCCCATATCGGCAGTTTCGATCTCCTCATATAAAATCTTACCCATATGGGCAAAGGTGAAAACCCCAATGGCCGTGGTACCTGCCAAAGTTCCCAGTCCAAACACATAAGTGGCAATCAAGGCTGTCACCAGGGTGGGAAGGGTTCTTACAACGCTTAAAAACAGCCTCATAACACTGACTATTACAGAGCTTTTTATAATGTTGGTAGAAGCAGCCATTGCAAAGGGAATGACCAGCACCGCCCCTGTCACTGTCCCAAGAAGTGACATTTTAATGGTGTCAAACAGGGGCTTCCATACCTGGGAACTGTAGGAGAAGGCCGGAGGAACCATCATTCCCAGAATAACAAAGAATTGGTTTCCCCTTTCTGCCAGGACCTTCATATCAAAACCGGTAATTTTCACGGACAGCACGGTTAAGAATACCAGGATCAAAGCCACCAAAGGAAGCCTGGAGGCCGGCCGATAGACGGTCTTTCCGCCGGACAGAACCATTTTCCTGGGCGGGAATATCTTGTCATAGAAACTCATCCTGCCGCCTCCTCTTCTTTTCCTTCATATATTTCATTTAAAATATCCTGGGTGACCTCCGAAGCAGGGCCGTCGTACACGATTTGTCCTGCCCTTATGCCCACGACCCGGCTGGCATATTGGAGCGCCAAATCCACATGGTGGATGTTTAACAGAATGGTAATGTTCATTTCCTTGTTGATCCTTAAAAAATCCCCCATGACCTGTTTTGCAGTGACCGGATCAAGGGATGCCACAGGCTCATCGGCCAGGATGATCTGGGGATTCTGGGCCAGGGTCCTTGCAAGGGCAACTCTCTGCTGCTGACCTCCGGACAACTGGTCCGCACGGACAAAAGCCTTATCAAGAATCCCCACCTTGTCAAGAGCCTCCAGGGCTCCCAGCTTATCCTCTTTTGGGTATATGCCAAACAAAGCCCTTAAAAACGGCAGATCCGGCACTTTTGACATGAGAACATTGTTAATGACCAGGGTTCTGGTCACCAGATTAAAGGACTGAAAGATCATGCCGATCCGGCGGCGGAAACGCCTTAACTCCATTCCCCTTAACTGCATTACATTGGTCCCGTTCACGGTTAAGGTTCCTGCCGTAATGTCATGCATGCGGTTGATAGTCCTAAGAAGTGTGGATTTTCCTGCACCGGAAAGCCCGATAATCGCCACAAATTCCCCTTGTTCAATTTTCAGGTTAATATCTTTTAAAGCATGAAAGCCATTGGGATACTTTTTGTCCACCTGATTAAATTCAATCATATTTTCCTCATTTCCCAGGATAGAGAACGGAGGCGCCGCAAATGTTTTCCGTTTACGACGCCTCCGCAGCCTGTGTGTATTATTTATTTAGCATTTAATTCCTTAATCATTTTCTGTGCTGCCCGTTCATTATCATAATCAGAACTCTGTGCCGGCTTATATCCCTTATGGCTGTAGATGGCGATAACTTCCTTGCCCTCTTCCGTGTTGCCGATGTTGATAAATGCGTTCTGAACTGCCTTTTTTAAATCATCATCCATGATTTTGGAAGTCTTGCTTACACTGACCGTATCATTGAAAATTGGAGGAGTCACACCGATGACACCTGTTTCTTCCCAGATGGCGCCGGGTCTGCCATATTCGGACTTCCATTTCTCCTCATAATCCCTGCGGGCATCTGCATAGGTGCAGAGAACATCCACCTGGCCGGAAGCAAGTCTTGCAAATGCACTTCCATAGGAATCAGACTGTACTGCATGGGAAAGGTTTAATATGTTTTTCTGGAAATTATCCTGAAGCCATAAGGATGGGTAAATGTATCCTGCCGGTGAGGAGGATGACATAACGCTCCAGCTTGCTCCGTCTAAATCCTCAAAGGTCAATGCTTCACCTTTGTTTACCTTGTCTGTCAATGCTTTTCCCTTTTCAGAAGGGCCAGCAATAATAAGTGCCCGATAAGAAGTTGCCTGATCCTTAGTCCCTTCAGTGGCCTTTCCATCATTCCAGTCCTTTGCGGAATCGGAGTTTTTGCTCAGTGCATCTCTGGTGGCCGTTAGAATTACTTCTGCTCCATCATCATAAAGGACATAGGTACCTCCGGGAATCAGACCGATATCCGCAGTGCCTGCAGAAAGGGCTTCTCCTACCGCTTCGTAGCTGGTTCCTACCGTGATCACTACTTCACCGATGTCATAGCCTTCTTTTCCCAGCTCTGACTTTAGCATGTCTTTTAAAGGCTCTGTAGCGGTTACGATCTCTTCCGGCTCTCTGGAAGGAACAAAATACACGTTCAGTTTGTCAATTTTCTTGTTCTCAGCTTTTGCCTCCGCCTTTGTGGTCTCTCCTGCCGCAGACGAAGCTGCCTCTGTTCCTGCTGCGGTTGTGGCTCCTGTTTGACTGCCGCCAGAACATCCTCCGATCATTGCTGCACAAAGTGCTGCTGCCATTAATACAGAAACTGTTTTTTTCATACTGCTCTCCTTTTCCGTGATTCATCGGTTCTTGGGATCATGGGTCATCACGC